>NZ_JBGIYY010000069.1:0-314 GCF_041380235.1 Glaciecola sp. SC05 | reverse complement strand
ATATCGAAAAATATTAAAAAACCGTGAGGACTTTACCGCCTACTTGGCAATGTTAGGTGATGTAAAGCCCGGCCTTGTATGGTTGCAAAAGGGCCTTGATAAATTGCAGGGGGAGCTTACGGAGCATGCAAACAAAAATGGTCTAGCGCAAAGTGCCTTTGAGATCGCGAGCACAGAGCTGCGAAACTTTGAGAGCGACCTTAAAAGCGACAAAAGTAAGCATCGCGATATTGATAAAGACTTAAAACGAAATGAGCAAATCATCGAAACCGTTGCGCGTATTACGCATGAGTTTCCGGGGCAGTCTGTCGAAT
>NZ_JBGIYY010000068.1:0-325 GCF_041380235.1 Glaciecola sp. SC05 | reverse complement strand
CGTGTTTATACAAAAACGCTAAGCTGTTAATTTGCAGCGCTATGCTGGCATAAGAAAGTCGTCGGACTGACGGATGTTGAAAGTAGGTGTTAAGCTCATCACAACTCACTTCATCTAACGGACGACCAAAGAACCTGGCCATGCGTATGAGGTGACTAGTATAAGATTGTTTCGTGTTAGAAGAGTAGCCTCTATAGTGTATTTCAGTAACCACTTGACTGATTAAATCATTCATTTTGTACCTCCGGAATTATGGGAAAACCCCAAAGGTAAGTGTGGTTCAAATGGTGAAAATTACTCCTCCGCGGAGCGGCTTAGTTCAACA
>NZ_JBGIYY010000067.1:0-350 GCF_041380235.1 Glaciecola sp. SC05 | reverse complement strand
TACTATGCGTGCATCGTAACCACACGGTCTAATCTAGCCTTAAGTGCAGGCATAAACTGGCCTATAGGTCTGTTGTCACTTTTGTAAAATGCGGTTTACTAAACATTTTCAGTAACCACACCATACAAAAAGGAGTCAACAGTGGCTAATTCACCATTTTTAGAAAGCATTCGTCATGTCATGAGAACAAAGCATTATTCAATACAAACCGAAAAAACCTATCTGTTATGGATAAAGCGTTTTATTTTGTTTAACAAGAAACGTCACCCTAAAGACCTCGACGAACAGGACGTCACACAATTTGTGACACACCTTGCCGTCAATCGAGAAGTGACCTCATCTACACAGAA
>NZ_JBGIYY010000066.1:0-359 GCF_041380235.1 Glaciecola sp. SC05 | reverse complement strand
AAGGTTGTGGTGCTGCGGCCTTGCTTTATTACTTCGTAGTTGCCTATATAATACGTTGTCGTTGTCACATTATTGGTGGTCGACAGTTGCTTATAGCGCGCCCAGTTAGCATCGTAGTAAAAGTTTGCATTGGTGCCACCACGGTTGATGTTGGTGGGCTTGTTAAACACATTGTAGGTGACTTCTCTGCGGTTATTCGCATGGGTTTGGTTGCCTTTGTTATCGTAGCCAAAGGTTTTTAGCGTCCCGCTTTTAAGTCGCACCGAGCTTAATTTATTGGTGCCGCTTTGGTACTGATAGGCACTGCTGCTGTTTTGTGAGTAGTCGGTTTTCTTTAAGAAGTTACCTGCCGCGTCGTA
>NZ_JBGIYY010000065.1:0-369 GCF_041380235.1 Glaciecola sp. SC05 | reverse complement strand
GTGTTAACTTCACGTGTTAGTTGAAATTCAAGGATGTTTTAGTTGTGAGCTATAAGCACAAAGGAACAAATGGGCCCAACGTACCTAAAACGAATATTAAAAGTGGCATAGAGTTATTTTTCCTGCAAGTATTCGCAAGCTTTATATGTCTCAGTTTTGCAACTTATTGCTGGGGAGTAGACGCAATAGTTGGATTTGTTTCTTCTTTGCTATTTGGATTAGCGTTCGCGTTTGTAGTTCTATGGGACATTAAGAACTATGTCTATGACTTAATTACGAAAAATCATATAACAAAGGATTGAGTCAGTGCCAGAAGTTAACAAAAAAATTAAAGCGGACATCGCCAAAAGCGGGCAACGCCGCTTAATT
>NZ_JBGIYY010000064.1:0-381 GCF_041380235.1 Glaciecola sp. SC05 | reverse complement strand
GGTAGAGCATGACAAGTTAAGTTAATCGACATATTGCAAGACACATAAAGACAGATTGAGTAGCGACTCGATAGATAGTGAAGATGGTTATCAGATTTTCCAGGATTGTTATACAAAGAATTGTTGACCTTGGCATGACCCCCGCATTTGATTGGGTGGCGTGTTGAGGAGGCCCTGAACTAACTTCAGGGCAAAAGACTGCGTTTTTTGTCTGGCGACAATAGCGATACGGACCCACCTGACTCCATTCCGAACTCAGAAGTGAAACGTATTAGCGGCGATGGTAGTGTGGGGTTTCCCCATGTGAGAGTAGCACATCGCCAGACTCCCATTCTCTCGTAAGAGATAAAGAAAGCCTCAGCATATGCTGGGGCTTTTTTT
>NZ_JBGIYY010000063.1:0-414 GCF_041380235.1 Glaciecola sp. SC05 | reverse complement strand
TGCCGCCTCATATTGTTTTACAAACAGTCCCAAGCGCTTATCTACATAGCCTCTTAATCCTAAATAGTGAAACGATAGCACTCGCCTTGTGGAAGTTGTGTTAGCTTGGTAGCGCCGATGTAGCCCAACTATATGCATCGCAAGACCTATTATATTCGCTAGGATACTCGCAAGTGTCGCTATCAATATCAAGATGGCTATGCGAGTAATACGGCGACTTTTATGATGTTCGAACCCTAAGCCAAACAAGCTGCTCTTGATATCTCTAAACTCTTCTTCAATTTGCATTCTCATCCGGTAGATAGCGACTACTTTTTTTGCTAAGCACTTCGTTCGTGGCAACGAGGTGGCAAGCAACCAAGGATCTGTTGCGCCTCTTGCATGCACCTTAGAGCGCTTTGATTGTCTGGGTTT
>NZ_JBGIYY010000062.1:0-425 GCF_041380235.1 Glaciecola sp. SC05 | reverse complement strand
GTAACCGTAGCCCAAACCCCGTCTACTGCCAAGTGATTTAGCATCGCATAATGTTCTCTTTGATAACTCATCGAGAACACTATGCCCAGAAAACGCCGAACGAAAGAAGAATGGAAAGCTACGTTAGAAGCCCAAAAGGTCAGTGGCTTAACAGCGCCCGAATATTGCGCTAAGCATAAAATTCATCTGCAAACGTTTTACGCCAGAAAAAGCGACATCCTAAAGCCGTGGCCCAAACCCAATCCTAAGGCATGGGTGAAAGTGAGTAAAGATAAGACAGAGTTGACTGCACTCTCGCCGCAGCTAAGTCTGCACTATCAAGGTGTGGTGATTAACGTGCTGCATTCGCCAGAGCCAGAATGGTTAACGGATGTCATTAAAGGCCTTGCCTCATGAAGATGTTTGTCGAGCCTAACGATATTTAT
>NZ_JBGIYY010000061.1:0-433 GCF_041380235.1 Glaciecola sp. SC05 | reverse complement strand
ATGCCAAAACGGGGTATCTCCTTTTATTCCGTGCTTGTCCTCTATGATATTTGTATCAATAAAAGAGCGTAACTGGTTTAACAATGAGTCTTGAAGACGCCATAAATGACTGGCACTTGTTGCAAACAGCTCAAGTGAGCTGTCGTTAATGTAGCCAGTCATGTCTTGATTGTCAGGCAACAGCTCCAACCATTTGTTATTCGTCACGGCAAAAGACTTTAATTGCTTCTGTAGTGAGATGTGCTCGGCAATACTCTCTTTACATTGAACGTATGCCGCCTTTATCGCTTCAAGTTTGGCTTGGGCCGCTTGACGCTTTTTCAGCGCCGCTTCAATCAAATGCTCTAAGGCTTTAATACTAGCATTTGTGGTTTCTGCTTCATGTAAAAGCTCAGACACGCGTCTCTGCGCATAATCGGCATTATTTAAGGCA
>NZ_JBGIYY010000060.1:0-455 GCF_041380235.1 Glaciecola sp. SC05 | reverse complement strand
CGCAAAAAAGGCCAACTTAGCACCCATAATGGCGGCGGTGCTATTGTTAACTATTACTTTGATGCACTGGCTCGACCTACTTTAGAAGTCACGGAGATTGACGCCACCAGATATAATCGGTCAACTGAGTACGATGCCAACCACGGGCGCGTAAAAGCGACTACCTTTCCGAATGGCTTAAAAGTGGCGTATCACTACAACAGCGTGGGTTATTTGCAGTTTGAGCGCAATGCTGCCAGTGGCTATGTGTATAAGCAAATTACTGCACAAGATGTGTTTGGTAACATTGTGGCTGAGCGCACCGCGAATAATAAAACCGCAGGTGATTTTGTTTACAGCTATGCCACCGGGCAAATGCAAAGCGCCAGTGTCAAACGCGGCACCGCCGCTGTGCACTCACTTACCTATAGCGATTACGATAGCTACGGCAATATTGAGCGCCAAGAAAACTACGT
>NZ_JBGIYY010000006.1:0-220265 GCF_041380235.1 Glaciecola sp. SC05 | reverse complement strand
GGTATCCCTTAACTTCTGCGCCTTTTTACGCCCCATTAACCCACTTTGAGCAATAGCGCGATTAGATTCACCCATTCGCATCCGAACGAGTATGTGTCGATATTCGTACATTTCAAACCTCTTGTTTGCCATGCGCATCTCCTTGTCTAAAAAGTAGACATAACGATACGCTATTTACAATGAAGTTTGAGAAGGAAAAGGATGGCTAAAGTGGCTCCATTAGCCGCAAATCAGGTGGTGCCATTAGGTGCAAATTAGATGGTGCCATTACGCCGCAAGTCGAATGGCTCCATAGCGGTGCAAATTAACAACTAATAAGGAAGAGAAATTCAGTCTTCCTCAACGAGCGCATCTTCGACGCTTTTGAACTCTTCGAGTGCTGCGGTTAACAACTCAACTATTTCGCTGGCGATGACTGCTGGAGGTTGAAGGTTCTCGGTATCTTCAAGTGAATCATCTTTTAACCACGAGATATCAAGGTTAGTTTTGTCTCTCGCAATGATCTCATCGTAGCTAAATTTACGCCATCTGCCATCAGGACCGGGACCTCCATCTTCTTCACGTGGCTCCTCTTGCCAATTTGAAACACGATTTTTGATATCTGATGCAGAATATAACTCTACAAATTCATCAAAATCTGAACGCATTAATTTTTTGGTTTTGAGTGTCATGTGAACATTGGTTCGGAAATCGTAAACCCATACGTTTTCAGTCCATGCTTTTTTAGATGCTGGTTTCGCATCAAAAAATAACACATTTGCTTTTACACCCTGAGCATAAAAGATTCCTGTAGGTAAACGTAAAATTGTGTGCAAATTAAACCGTGCAAGCAATGTCTTACGGATAGTTTCACCAGCACCGCCTTCAAACAATACATTGTCAGGTAAAACAACTGCTGCTTTACCGCCTACTTTCAGCATATTGCCGATGTGTTGCACAAAGTTTAGTTGTTTGTTTGACGAATCAGCCCAAAAGTCTTCACGTTCATAAGTAAGTTTTTCTTTTTCAATCTTGCCTGTTTTTTCACTAATAACAGTAACTGAGCTTTTTTTACCAAATGGAGGATTAGCCAGCACCATATCCACTTTATCTGCACCAACTTCTTTGGCTAATGCATCACTTGTAGAAATAGGGCATTCACTGGTACCAATGCCGTGTAAATACAAATTCATGGCACATAAACGAGCAACCGAATCAGAAATATCATTACCTCTAAAGCCATCTTCCTTTAAAAAACGGGCTTCTTTTTTGGAAAGTGGTCGTTCTACATTATTAACAATATAGTCATGCGCTACCGTTAAAAAACCGCCCGTACCACATGCAGGGTCGGCTATAATCTGCATGGGTTGCGGCTGCATCACATCAACAATGGCTTCTATAATTGGTCTTGGAGTAAAGTACTGGCCAGCACCTTTCTTTTCACTTTCTGCACCTTTTTGTAAAAGGCCTTCGTAGATTGCACCTTTAACATCGATACTCAGCGTTGACCATGACTCCTTATTTATCATGTCTATTAGACGTTCAAGCTTCGCAGGATCTTGGATCTTATTTTGCGCTTTACGAAAAATCGTACCTAATGTTCCTTTTTGCGTGCCTAATTTTTCTAGGGTGTGCCGATATTCTTGCTCTAAATCAGAACCATCAAGCTTAATTAGTTTGTTCCATTGCACTGTTGCAAGGCTTTCACCTTCTTGGCCACCGGCAACACGTTCTGCGGTCATTTTAAGGAAAATGAGATAGGTGAGTTGCTCTACATAGTCGCCATAGCCTACGCCTTCATCTCGTAATACATGAGCGTAATTCCAAACGCGGTTTACTATTTCTGTGGTGGTTACATTATTCATTATTAGTCTCTATCTCAATTCGAGGATTTCTTTTACCCATTGATGGTTTTTGAATTGGCTAAGATATAACTTAGCGGCAGTATTAAATTGTGTTGACTTGCATGTTGTTCTTATTTTTTTCAGCAAAGTTTTTATATTATTCTCAACTGCAATAGATTGAATATTTACGCCTTGCTCTAATAGTTCGTTGGTCGAAGCCACTAGCTGTCTTATTTCTTGGTGTATTCGCTTTCTTGCTCTTGTCGTATTCTTATGATTTAAGTGGTAAAGCTCTATTGATTTATTTGCTTTTTTGAAATTATCTGATGACTTATCACTTTCATTGGGACAAGCTTCGCCGTTTTGGTTAAATGTTAAGAGTTTGCAATCATTAGCTTTTGTGGGGTCTAAAAGCATTGGTTTTTCATTATTGGTATCTGCTTCGCATTTATTCCAATCTGGTGGAGTAAATAAAGGAAAATGATCGTGTTTTCCCCCTGCGGATTCAGCTCCATTTCTTCGTGAATTACAATAGGTACATGCATACCTATAATTAGACCAATCAAAAGCTAGCCACCAATACCCTTGATGGTCAGGACATTCAACTACTTTTCCTTTAGGTCTAAAATGATCGATTGGATTATCTGATCTAAGTTCGTTAGATTCACAATACCAACACTTCCCATTAGATTGCTCTGCAAGGAGATTACTCAAATCACTCCACAGTGTGTTTTTTGCTGTTATAGCAGCCTTTCTAGCAGCTACTCTTCCAACTTCTACTTTTAATGTAATTTCTGCATCAGACAAATTTTTTCTGGCCCCTTCGGTACGAATGGCAGCCTCTCTTTCATCCATTTTACGATTCACGTATACCCAAGCAGCATCAACTTGCGCTTGTCTATTTCCAGGTAAATCGTTCTCTATTTCATCCATATCAATATAACGCATTACTCACCAGCCTCTTCAGCATCAAGTTCAGCTAGTATTTCATCAGTCATATTGGCGAGTTGTTGTCTGTCCCTATCTGATAAGAAAGTCTGAGTAAATAATCTATCGCCATGCTTCCTACCCCATGCTTTAACAAATGCAGAAAAATAAGGGTCAGAGTAAGCGTCAAGAAAACCTGATTTATCTAATTGTTCTTGCAATTGTTTGTAACGAGTTTCTTCTGGTTCTGAACGTTCTTCTTTGGCTAACAAAATTGCGTGCTCATCTAGTTTTGCTAAGGTTTTGGGATCTAAGTCCGAACGCAAACCAAACATATCACTCATCAATATGCCGGAGAATCCCATACCTTTTGGTTCATACAAAGGTGAAGCAGCAAAAACTTGTAAGGTATCCTCATCACGCTTCATTATTTTTATTTGTTCTTGTTTAAGCGTAGAAATCACGATGGGATCATGAGTGGCTAGCACGATATGGCTATTATCAATCGCGTCTGTTTCTGCTTCATCTTTAGCATCCTCGCCTTCCTTTACATCTAAATTAAAGCCCGCCACTTGCTTTAAGAAGTTAATATACTCCATACTCCAAGCTGGGTTTAAGTGGGTATCGGGTTCATCAAGCAAGAATAATGATTCATCATCACGTGTAAAACGTAGGAGGCCTAATACGGTAATTAACTGCTGCTCACCTTCACTAAGTTCGCGAAATGTTAAAGTTTCATCAGTCCCATTTTTGTTTTTAACTTTTACACGAATACGAACTTCGTGAATCAGATTTGAAAAGTAGATGCTCTCAAGCAGTTTGAAAAAGTCTTTGTCCGAAGTTTGAGTTCCCACTTCTTGTAAGGCCTCAAGGTCTTTTAAATATAAGAAAAGCGCATCTACATTCTCGGGGCTTTTTTTCATTGGATGAGGCACCTTTATAGTCTTTCTCATTGGAGCCAATGATGCAGAGAAGAGCCTGTCCAGAAATGGCCTTACTACACCAGTTGCATTCCAAAACCTCGGGTCACCTTCTTTACTAGACCAATCCGGTTTGTTCAGCACGAATAGTACTGATTCAATACCTTCAATGAACAATTTCTCTTTTAGAAATCGCCTAACATTTTCATCTTGACCTAAAAAGAAAGACAATAATACAAAGTTGCTATGTACTTTTTGCGCATAAAACAGAGGTCTCAAAGGTAACGTTTTCTCATCTAAGCCATATTTATCAGGATATAGCAATTGGTCTCTAAATTTGCGCTGATGCTCGTAAAAGTGATTTGCTAATCGATCGCTTGGACCTGAGTAATAACCGAATACATTGGAGGGTAGGTATTCTCTTTCTTTATTGTTAAAAAACTCTGTGTATTTGTCTGTAATGATATCCTTAATATCATCTGCATTGTGAATGAGCACTTTGTACTGTTCTTTTTTGATGTCAGTAGTTTTGGCTTCGACGATGATTCGGTTTCCACGGCAAACATATTCAAGCTTGTAAGAGAATGAAGGGGCTTTATGTAGATCCAAATCACGAAAGATAATCACTAATGCTTCAATCACATTTGATTTGCCCGCACCATTCCAACCAATAATAACCGTGACTAATTCGTCTTGGTCAAAATCAATTTCAATATCTTTAAGATTTTTAAATTCACTGATCCAAAGTTTATCCAGCTTCATTTTCTTTTACTTCCCTATATTTAAATTTGTCACCTTGCTTCCTCCCTTTCAACATAATAGGGCTTACATCAACATTACTGTCTTCGGCGACTATTTTTAACTCTTGGTAAAACGCCTCGATACCTTCAGGTGAAACATCATTTTGAAAACCTGCTTGTTCAAATAACTCTTCTACCTTCAATGCATTTTTTGAAGCTTTAAGCACATCAATAATTGGGCGTTTTTCCATTTTTTTTGCTCTCGCGTTAGGTTTATTTTTGGCAAGTTTGGCTTTTTCTTCTAAGAGCTGCTTTTCTGCTTTAATCTTTTCTAAAAGCTGTACAGCTGTCTCATTCGAGTCAGTGTTTTCAACTAAGCGCCCCGAAAATGCGTCAGCTAGTATTGATGATTTTAATTTTGATGCGTGCAGTAGTTTTTGTTCGATTTCTTTTTTTAGTTTGTCCAGTCCAGAAATCTTAACTTCTATTTCATCAACAATTTTTTCTTGTTCTAGTATTGACGGTAAACCAAAACTAATCGACTTTATATCATCCAAACCCAATCCAGCTTTGGTGGCACCTTTTTGTAACGCTTTAAATTGTTTTTTTGCAAAGTCACCTGATAACAGCCATGAAAGGTATTTCCCCATCACTTTTTGCACAGGCCTAGCTAAAGCAACATGTTGGTTGATATAAGCCTCTTCAAAACCTTTAGGGACATAACCAACCATTCCAACATCAGCAGTAATGGAAATTAAGTTATCACCTTCTTGCACTTTAGTTCGGCTACCTTCGGAGTCTTTCGGAGGTGAAACTCTCTGAAGTTTTCTCAAATCAAGCTCGACATTGTAGTGAAATAAATTTCCTACTCGCAGAAACAAGGGCCCGTCATCAGAGTAATATTTAGCCCAACCTCTTGAGCCACTCGTAACAAAAGAAAAGACTTGATCCGTTACGGTACTAACCCAACCAATAGGTAAAGAATCAAGTTTAACAGCAGCTTTAGGTTCGACGTATTTCGCTTTCCACTTATCGTCTTTGGGTATTTTGCCTTTCTCTTCGAATTGTTTGAGTTGTTCTGCTTCCCAGTTTGTGCGACGTTCGTCGAGAATGCGTTCGAGTAATTTATCCGCAGGCTCTAGTTTGTCGGCATTTTTTTCACGCCATTGCTCGGTTAGTTTGCCGGTTACCGCGTCTTTTAACACCGATTGGCGGTATTGTTGTAATTTCGCTTTGGCTTGCTTTAGCCCTTCTACTCCAGCATCGATATGGGAAAAGAGTTCTTCGATTTTTTCTACAATTTTTTTTTGCATCAAAATAGATGTTAAAGGAACAGGTAGTTTTTTCGATTCAGCAAGTGCAAGAGTCAACCTGCCCGAGCCTGTTGCTCTTTGATGTGACAGTTTATTAATTTCAGGTGAGTTCATCCAATACTCTAAGTATTGAGAACTTATTATCTTATGATTTGGTTTGAGCAGTCCTAAACCGACAAATAAAGATACCGTTTCTTCGAAATCTATTCTTTTAGCATATCCAAGAGTACCTATTCGGGGAAATAAAATATCGCCGAATTCAGGGTTACACCTTTTTGTTAATTCTTCATGCTCAGCATAAGAAATATATTTCTCATACCTATCCCAATCAATTTTCTTAAACGGTTTAATATTTTTAATTGATATAAATCTAACTCCACTACTTTGGTAATTAGGAGTCTTATGTGTTCCATCGGTTATCTTGTTACATACATCATCGAGAGTTACCCCAATCCAGCTTTTCGGTAGTGTCATCTTTTATCTTCTCTATGCTATCAAATAGCCATTTAATTCGTTTACAACACTATCTAGATTATTACCAAATAACTGCTTTGCTTTAAGTACACCACCTTGTTGATTAAAGGGCGCGTAGTCAAAGTCTTCTATCATCATTTCTGCATTTTGCGCGATTTGTTTTTTGATCAGGTTTAGCCATTCGAACTGACCATCATCGAACTCGACTCCTGATTGTTGCTGTTGAGTTACCCACGCATCAAAACGTCGTTCAACTACCAATGGAAAAGGCTCCAGTACATCATTTAAACCGGTCGCGTAACTCACTAGGCTGACAATATTGGTGAGTAAGGTAGCAGGCGGCAACCCTTTCACTTTGGCAGTTTCGAGTTGTTGGTAAGCCTTCCACACCTCAATAGGGGCAAGATTATAAGGGGGCGCTTGAATATTTTCTGCTAATTCTTCAATTTGCTCGTAACTTAAATGCCGTTGCTGATAAGGCTGGCTGTAAATTAATTCAATAGCAGTTAATTCGTGTTTGTTATCGTCGATAAACTGTTTAAAGCTTTGAATAATATGTTGGGCTTTTTCTTCATCAAAGTTGGCATCTATTAGCTCGTCGGCACTTTCATCTATTATTTGGTCGGTGCTGCGGCGCACCTTTTCGACGCTTTCTCGTACATCTGGATTGTGAAACGGTTTCACTGCGGCTTCTGCCAAGGGCTTATACACTTGGTCGCGTTGCTCTTGTGTGGGTGCGTCTGTACCAAATTCTGTTTTGGCTTGTTGCTCTAGATGTTCTTCGTTAGTGGCATGAATTAACTCCCCAGCGACTAATGACAGTGGTTTACCTATTAGTTTGCTGAGTTCTGCACGCTGTTTATCATCAAGTTTAAGATCTAGACGTACTAATCGATTACCTAAGCTGCGCAGTGTATCGGCGGCCCTGTCTCCACGGGCAATTTGCTCCATTAGCTTTTCCGTTGAAACTGATGGTTTTTGCTCCATGGCTTGGCTTTCGGTTTTGTCGGTTTCGGTTACGCCAACGGCATCAACTAACACAAACTTTGTTTTTGCTGTGGCATCTGGCGTCACGGCATGTAATGAGTCAATATCAATCACCCGTGTACCACGGCCTTTCATTTGTTCGTAGTAAGCTTGGCTACGCACATCGCGCATGAAAATTAGGCACTCTAGTGGTTTTATGTCGGTGCCAGTGGCAATCATATCTACGGTGACCGCAACTCGTAGTTGAGGGCTAGTGCGAAATTCGGCGATGGTGTCTTCAGCCGCTTTTTTACCCACGCGATAAGTGACCTTTTTACAAAAGCTGTTACCTTCGTTAAACACTTCACGCACTTTGTCTACTATACGATCAGCATGATCATCGTCTTTGGCAAATATTAAGGTTTTAGGTACCCAAGTACGCTCACTAAAACAATCGGGTAAACAACGATCTTTAAAAGCAGTTAATACGGTTAAAATTTGGTTGGGGGCAATAACACTGCGGTCTAATTGTGTTTTAACGTACTTTTCGTCTTTATCTAGAATTTCTTGGCGTTTCTTTTTGGTTAGGCGGTCTCGCACCTGTACAGCAGTTCCGGCTTCTATCAAATCACCTTGTTCTGACTTTTTAGTTTTTATCCGGTAGATGTCGTAACCCACATTCACTTTGTCTATTACCGCGTCTTCGTGGGTATATTCAGACACAAGGTTTTGATTAAAAAAGCCGATGGTTTTTTTAGTGGGAGTAGCGGTTAAGCCAATTAAAAAGGCATCAAAGTACTCAATGACTTGTCGCCACAAGTTGTAAATAGAGCGGTGACATTCGTCGATAATAATTAAGTCAAAGGTTTCTATGGGGATTTCGGGGTTGTAACTGACGTTACGAGGTGTTTTTGATTCTGTATTAGCTTCAACCTCAAAACCAGAGCGCTCGTCAGCATCGTCATCTAACTCTGTGCCTGATAACTGAGAATATAAACGTTGAATAGTTGATATGGTTACTTTAGTGGTATCGGCAACCCCTGTTGTACCTAACATATTCACATTGTAATGGGAGGTGAATTTACGACCGTCTAAGGGCGTGTCGTATTGTTCAAATTCTTTTTTAGCCTGACGACCTAAGTTACCTCGGTCGACCAAAAACAATACGCGCTTAGCTTTAGCGTATTTAGCCAGCCGATAAATTTGGGTAACTGCTGTAAAAGTTTTACCAGAGCCAGTCGCCATTTGTAGCAAAGCGCGTGGCTTATTGTTTTTAAGGGAGTTTTCAATACCTGTTATAGCTTCAATTTGGCAAGCACGTAAACCATCTGTATTTAGTTCAGGCAGGTCATGCATACGTGCTCGAAGCGTATCCACTTCTTCAAGCCAGGATTTTAGAGTTTCAGGTTTGTGGAAATGAAATACTCGGCGACTTCGAGCCTTAGGATCTCGGTTATCACAGAAACGAATCGATAGACTGGTTGCTTCGTAAGTAAAAGGAAGTGGATCTAACCAGCGCTGTGTAAAAGCTGATTGGGACAAACTATAACGCCCACTCTGTTCAGCCACGCCGCCTAAAGAAACTCCGTCCTTCTTAGCTTCCAACACGCCACAAGCTTTGCCATCAATAAACAACATATAATCAACCGGACCTGTAGAGGTATCCATTTCACGCACAGCAATACCATTAATGCCTTCTTTACCAGCGTAAAGATTCATGCGTTTTTTGTCTTGGACTTCCCAGCCAGCTTCGATTAACTTAGCATCAATAGTTACTCGCGCTTGGGCTTCAGGTGTTATATGTTGATCCATCCTTGCATCCTCATTGTGCCTTTTGCATTTCTATCCATTTCTCTATGTCGACACGCTTAAATCGCCAACTACCGCCAACCTTAAATCCTGGGAGCTTTTTCTCACTGGCTAAGCGATATGTGGTCTTTTCATTCAATTTAAGGTAATTCGCAACCTCTTGAATAGTCAGAATTTCACTGTACATTTATTTTACTCGTTGCGTGACCAAAGACAGGATATGAGAAAATTGTGGAAATCGCAATTTTCGTTTATTGTAAACGCAACAGTCAGCGTTTAAAGTGCATTCTATATGTGGCTTCTTTTGTTTACGTAACCAACTACGCAGGAATACTAGCCAGACAACAATTTATGAAACGCCATTAGACTTAACGGAAATATAGTCTCAAATTACAGAGGAAGTAAAATCAACATGACTACTATCAATGAGCAAATTAGAAGCGCTGATTATGTTATTTGCCAAAATATAGAATCACTTGGTAACCAAAGGGATCTTCTGTCCCAGAATATACTTTCTCAGTTAAGAAACTTAGTTGAAGGAGTCATCGTTCTTTTCAATAATGGCTATTTGAATCATCAATTTAAGTTTGATTTGGTAAAGCCAAGTGTCGAAGCAATCAAAAGCAATGGCCGACTTAACTTTTTAACTAAATTTCATCGTCTTTTACAAATAAGTGTTTCTCACTATACTGTCGACGGCGACAGCTCTGAGCGGCTCATGCTGAAATACTACGAATGTTTGCTTCGAATCCGTGACTTACTTCAAAAAAAACAAAACCTTCACATTTTAGCCAATTTGGAAAAGTTTCCAATTGATCTTGATCCGTCCCTTCGAGAATACCACGAAAAAATCTCTGCTAAGATAAATGCGCCATTATATGCAAGAGCAGGCCAAACGACGCATGAACGTTACTACATACATAAAACGAAGCCGTTCTTTTTCAATGGAATGATTTATTACGAAGTGACGTTTTATAGGGCAATTAATAAGTCTAACAAGTTTGACCGAATAATTGCATTCACTGATTTTGACCTTGCAGATAAACATGCTGCAACATTGACCTTGCAGCGAGATTCCATTGAAGTTCTTGGCCAAACGATGCCAATTACTATTATCCGAGCATGGCATGTGTCGATTAGGCCATGTGAATTTGATAATTTTGCAAAATTAATAGGTATTAATACTAAGGTAAGCACAAACTCATCTGAGTACAAACACGTAATGAGCTGTCTGACGTCAAGCTACGAAAGCCTATTAGATATTGTTCTTCTGTCAGATTACAGCTACGCTGCCGTCAAACTAGCAGGGCTGAGTAATGCCAAAAGTCCTAAGATTTTTTCAATTTTAGATAAAGTCCGATCCATAATTCAGTTGAATAAACATGGTCACAATATAATACGATATCTTTTGTTGCGGATGAATAACCAGATCATTAAGACTCAATATTATTATGATGAATGCCCAATCTTGTCTAGCTTGTACCTAAAGTTTGGTTGTAAACCGTTCGATCAAATGCCATTTTGTACATCGTTGCCTGGCCATAATCCTCGGTTCTGGGACGTAGTAGAAAGTATCGATGCGAACGGAAGGGAGCATGAAATTCTAGCTAGGAAGGTAAAGGCAAATGTCGAGCGACACGGCATCTTGTATACTCCGCTGGCAGATTTTCAAAATATTGCCAATATCAATGAACTTATTAATAAATACAACGCGCGCATATATCACAAACACAAGCATCGAAAATTGTATTTAGATAAGGGTCATATTTTTGAATGCGGCTACGAAGACGAAACGGTTTCCATTGTCGAGAAGCTGCAAGAGATAACGCAAAGCGGAATAGCAGGATACCCGCAATCTGTAGATAAGTGGTTAAATGAAAGAGCTGGATATATTGATGACCCTTTAAAATCAGAATCATTGAAGCATCTTTTCAGTCAATCTTGTGTAGCAATAATCTATGGCGCAGCGGGGACTGGGAAGTCGACTATGGTTGAGCATATTGCTCAGTATTTTAACGATAAAAATAAACTTTTTGTTGCGCATACAAACCCTGCAATAGACAACCTTAAACGCCGTGTGAACGCGCAAAATTCGGAATTCCGCACAGTAAGAAAGCAAATCAATTCCGGGCTAGGTGTAGATTTTGATCTTATGATTGTTGACGAGTGCAGTACTGTCAGTAACCGAGATTTTATCAACCTGCTGGAATCAACATCTTTTAAGCTTTTAGTGCTTGTAGGTGACACTTATCAGATTGAATCAATTCAATTCGGTAACTGGTTCGGCCTAGCTTCCTCGTTTATTCCAAGCACATCAGTATTTGAATTGACGACACCGTTTCGCGCTAAGAATCCTGAATTATTGAGGTTTTGGAATAGCGTTCGGGCTTCTGCGGATGATATATCTGAAATAATGATTAAAAATGGCTATACCACTATGTTGGACAGTTCATTGTTTAATAAACAATCCGCAGACGAAATAATACTTTGTTTAAATTATGACGGCCTCTATGGGATTAATAACATTAACCGATTTTTGCAAAGCGGAAATAATGGCGAAGCGACCATGTGGCGGGAATCGACGTATAAGGTTGGTGACCCAGTCCTATTTTCTGATAGCGAACGGTTTCGCCCTGTTATTTACAATAATTTGAAGGGGTGGATAGCTAAAATAGTTATTGCACCAGGTTGGATACAATTTGATGTCACACTCGATCGCGCTTTGAATGAGTTTGATGTATATCAATGCGAAGAGCTCGAATGGGTGGCAAATTCTACAGTTCGTTTTACAGTTTTTGATTACCCGACTACTAGCGATGACGATGATGACAGCTTGAATACGACGGTTCCGTTCCAAGTTGCTTATGCTGTCTCGATCCATAAGGCGCAGGGCTTGGAGTATGAATCAGTCAAGATTGTTATCACGGATGCCAATGAAGACGATATTTCGCATAATATTTTTTATACTGCTGTCACTAGAACACGAGAGCGCTTGAAGATATTCTGGACACCAGAGACACAGCAGAATGTTGTTAAAAGGCTTAAGCGACAACCTAACTCAAAGGACACTTATCTGCTGACAAATCGAAGAGGTCTCAAAACCGTCAACTAAAAGGTAAGTCACTTGTTCAATTTTAAAGGAAAGAAATCATGGACGATTTATTAGAAAAATCAGAAGGCTTAAATAGCGAGTTTAGTCGCATCTTTGAATACGGAATAGCTGACAACAGTAAACGCTTAAGTGCAAGTTGGATAATGTGCTTAGTGGCACTAGAGCATGCTAATAGCCTACGGCAGTTAGCCATGTGTGGGAACTACACGTCAGCAATATGTATTATCCGTTCTCAGTTTGAAGCACTAACGCGAGCGACCTGGTTATTCTATGCGGCGAGTGACACGAAAGTTGATAATACGTTTTCTACTTTGAGTGAGCTATCACAAAGTGCAGACCAAAAACCAAATAACGCAGAAATGATTAAAGCTCTAGAAGGCAAAGCACCAGCGCAAGCTGCGGCTATGTTTAGTGAATTCAGAGACGTTCAGTGGAAAGGATTAAACTCATATGTTCATGGCACCCTCAATTCCTTGAACGAATCGTTTTTTTCTGCTTTTACGCCTCATAAAGAAAGAATGGTTGCTCGCTTGATACAAAGAAAAGCAAGAAATATCTTAATTCGTAAGTCTCCAGACTGGAGGCAAATTATGAGTGGTAATGCAGAAGTAACCTTTAACACAGATGATTTGTTCGAAAAGGAAACAATTAATATTGATAGGCTTCTGAAAGAGAAAGATATTTTAAAAATAATTTCTAGATATCCAATAAGGGAGACGCCAGCTCTTGAATCAATATCACGACTGTTGGGTTTTCAGTCAAAAGAAAAGTACGAACAGGCTACGAGAAAAATGCTTATTGATGATGATGTTGCGAAAAATCAGATTTTGAATATTTTGGAACCAGTAGTTCAACATTTAGAATACTTAAATTCAAGTTTAGGCTAGTGTTCGCTATTTATATTTTTAGCGCCTATGGTTGGTTTGTTGAAGAATGAAAAAGGGGTGAATTTATTGATTGTCTCTGGAGTGCTCTAAGACAATTGGACGGAAAGTCTCAGGATTTACACATTGATGATATTTATATTAAAACATGAATGACCGGAGAAAATGGAGAGCCTTTATTATGGTCAAAAGAAGAGTGGTATGAACTGATAAAACCTAGGAGCTAGGTTTTGATTGTGCCTTTAAGCGGATTGATGTGAGTGGGGTGAGGTCACATGTCTTATGTTGCTAAAATGAACGCAGCCTCCTTACTATCCTTTCATTCTTGAGCCCTCAGCATCAATGTAGAAACATCACCGATGAAAGAAATAAAAAGCAGGTATGGAGGTAACTCCCTCCTCTAGAATGTTATTGCCTTTCGATACCAAGATCTCCGGCTTTGGGGCACTCAAGTTGCCAAACGATGGGCTCGATATATCTGTTTTCTTTGCGAGCGTTTCTTGTAGCTTTAAAGGTAACCTGCCAGCAAATATTATTGCTGTTGGATCAAGAAGGCTCTGTATCGCTTTAAGCGGGTACTTCATGGATTCGACGCAAGAAATTACCCATGAGTCTACAATAGGATTATCAGCCGCAACAGCGGCCTTAAGATCTTCAATGGTCGAGTTTTTTCCGGTTGCATCAATCAAATATTGCTGCAATGAACCAATTGTAGGTCGCGGTAAATTGCCGTTTGAGTTAAAAAGCACAGAGACTTCACCAGCATTACCAAAAGCGCCGTCAACAAGCCGCCCCTCAAACACAAAACCTCCACCAACATCTAGTGTGAATAACAACAAGAAGAAACTCTGCATGGCAGAGCCTGTTTTAGTGAGCGAAAAGCCAATCGAAGCTGCATTGCCATCGTTCTCAACAAAACATTGGCAGTCGTATCTCATGGCGAACATATCCTGAAAGTCGATTGTTGACCAACCTAATGGATCTTGTTGAGAGCATATTTGACCCTCAACGTTTGTAAAGAAGCCTGATATGGATACGCCAATACCCAAAATAGTTTTATCTGCATCTATATTCGCAAACAGTCTATCCAATAGTTGAACCGCGACATCTGTTGCCTTTTTTGCCGAAAGAAATACTCCCTCTTCTCTATAACGCAATAATTGCTCACGATTAAAGTCATCTAGCAACACTGTTACGCGATCATGCTCAAAGACTACCCCTACGCATAAAAATACACCGCTGTTAAGCATTAGATATGTTGCAGGCTGGCCCCGCGTGCCCTCAGTCTTTGAATGCTCTGATATGAGCCCTAGTGCTATTAAGTGCTTTGTTAATCGCGTTAACGACTGAGAAGAAAGTCCCGTATCTTTGGCTATTTGTGCGCGTGTTGCTCTTTTATTCCGTCTTATTACTTCAAGTACTTTTTTATGACTTGTATTCAGCTGATTCTCGATTGTTGAAACAGGTTGTTTTTGTATTTGAGTATGCAATTTTAAATCTCGCCTCTATTTAACATGCTCACACTTTTCGCGTTCCTATTATTAATATAACGAAAAAAGAATAAAGTCACATTTAAAGTATCAAGTAGTGTTTAAGCCACGTTATTAACTATCGGAGTGGGATAATTAAAAATTTCATGAAATTGTAATATATCCTAAAAACTTGTTTTTAATAAATAAATTAATCTATTGAAGATAAATCTGTTAATAATATATATCATAATGGTAATAAATGATTGACTAAATGACGAGATATAGATAAGTTAATTACCGGCTTGGTACTTAATGGTGGATTAAGCGCTAATCAAGTTGATGCAGTGTATGCCTCAACTAGTTGATTTAGTAACCATTGATAATGTCGTTGTACAAGTGAGTATTAGTAGTTAGGTCAGTAACGGATTTTGTGCAGAAAAGCGGTAGTCAGGTGCAAGCAAGTTATAACAAGGCTAATAGATAAATTAATTTTAAGTCAATTGTCGCTCTCGGCTTTTGCCTTTTGTTAATCAATAACTAATTAAAAATAGAGGTTGGGGAAGGATAATGCAACATAAAAACTTAATGAAAAAATCTATACATAAATGCTTGATAGCAACGTCCGTCGCTGTGGCGCTTAGCGCTAGTGCACTTGCTCAAGAGTCGTCATCTGATGAAACGCCAGCGGTAGAGGATTTTGAAAAAATAACCGTCACAGGTGTCAGAGGCAGTTTAAACAGAGCACTTGGCCAAAAACGGCAGTCCGTTGGGGTGAGCGATGTGATATCTGCGGAAGATTTAGGTAAGTTTCCAGATCTTAATATTTCAGAGTCGCTTCAGCGTATTCCCGGTGTAACACTCAACCGAAATAGCAACGGCGAAGGTCAAGCGATAAACTTGAGAGGTTTAGGCCCACAGTTTACCCGCGTCGAATTAAACGGGATGTCTGGCACTGGCAACGGCAGTGGCGGCAGATTTGGTACAAGCTCTGGTGAGCGTGGCTTTAACTTTGAGCTCCTTGCCGCTGAATTATTCAGCTATGTAGAAGTTGCGAAATCTCCCAGCGCCAGTCAAGTTGAGGGCGGTATGGCGGGTTTGGTATCGTTAGAAACGCCCAAGCCGCTAAGCTATGACGGCCTGAATGCAACGGTATCAGCCCAAGGCAATTATAGTGAGCTCACTGGGGATATTGATCCAAGAGGGTCATTCCTAATTTCTCAAAACATAGATGATGTATTCGGTATTGCATTCTCATTAGCGCTTTCAGAAACAAACTTTAGATCTGACACTGCTGAAGCGGGCTCTTGGCGACCTGGGTCGTCTTTTGGACGAGGAGACAGTGATGCACTCTTACCCAATGGAACTCGCTACTATAATTTCCTCGAAAGCCGAGATACGCTGGGCAGCACACTTACCATTCAATATCGTCCAACGAATGACTTAGAGTTTAAGGTGGATGCAATTTACGCGAACTTAGATAGCGAACGAATTGCTAATCGTAACGATATGCCGATAGAGAATCCAGGTCCGGTTGTGACGTTAAATGAGCAAAACGGTGTTGCTACAAGCGGAAGCGTGACCGGCGTGCAACAGCGTGTGGGCACCAACTTTATTGCAACCGATGAAGAATTCTTTCAACTTTCTGCGGGGGCTGATTGGACTCCAAATGATGACTGGAGAATTAGACCGTATATCGGTTATTCAAATCGCGAAGCCGATAGGCAGTTTGATTTGTATTCTTTTCGCTTAGCAGATGAAAACGGATTTGACCCAGGTACCGTGTCCTTTGATGTACGGGGTGATTTTGTAGATTTCAGTTCAACAGAGACAGACTTTACCGCCAACCCTGAAGACTTTTTGTTTAACATCTTCATTTTGCGCCCGTCCACAGATGAGGACGAGGAGCTTGCAGCGAAGTTAGACTTTGAACGATATTTTGATGTAGGGGGATTAACCTCTGTCGAATTCGGATTCAGGTATGCTGATCGCGAAAAAACCCGTATTCAAACTCAGGAGCGCTTGCAACGAAATGTTGATGACATACGATTAGTGCCTAACTTGTCATCGGTTGCCACCCTTTTACCGTTTGAAGTGTCTGGTGCCAACGCACCCTCTCAGCAACTAGCCGCTGATCCAGCATTGATAAGAAGCATCTTTTATCCTGGTGGAAATGCAGTCAATGGGACTTTCATTCGACCGCTTCCCGGTTTTGATGCCTCTGAATCATGGTCAGTAGAAGAAACAACGTTTAACGCTTATGTGCAAGCCAACTTTGAGATAGAAGACGTACAGTTTAACATCGGTCTTAGACTTGTTGACACCGAGCAAACGTCAAACGGGAACACCGTAGCAAATCGTTTTCAACCGACCGAGCAGATCACACCTGTGTCAATCACGAGTGACTACACAAGGTACCTCCCTAGTTTCAACTTGAAGTACGACGTGACAGATGAGTTGGTAATGCGAGCTGCATATTCAACCACCCTTACGCGTCCTAATTTATCAAGCTTGGCACCTTCGGAAACAGTCAATGGCATTGACGAAGGGGGCGGCACAGGCAGCACGGGTAATCCTAACCTTGAGCCTTTTACTGCTGACAATTTTGATTTAGGTCTAGAGTGGTATTTTGCAGAAGAGTCACTGTTATCAGCGAATTTATTTTACAAAGATATCGGTGGGCTTATTGATACAACAAGCTTTACTGAAACGCGCTCATTTCCGCGCCAAGCGGATGGCGTTATTGTCAGTGCACCAATCGTCTTTACATCCTTCGAAAATGGCGTATCAGCTGAAATTAAGGGTTTAGAATTATCGTATCAACAGCCTATCGCTGCTAATTTTGGTGTGATTGTAAACTATACCTATGCTGATAGCTCTGCTGACTTCGGCGCAGAGGGTGATGTGCGAACAACGGGTCTCCCTGGGTTGTCTCGGTCAAGTTATAACGCCTCTATCTATTTCGATAATGGCGCACTTGACGCGAGACTTTCTTACGCATGGCGTGAAAGATACCTTGCAGACTTTACGGATGATTTCGGTATTCCTAGATTCACCGATGACTTTGGGCAGTTAGATTTCTCTGCAAATTACAGCGTCAATGATAACTTGCAGCTTCAATTGCAAATTTTGAATATCACTAACGAGCAGGTAATCAATCAATCTACTGCGTTGTTTCTGCCATACGGTGTGAATGACTTAGACAGAAGAGTGCTCTTTGGGGCTAGATATAGCTTTTAGCGTTATCTGATGTAGCGTAATACCTTAGAAAAAAGTTGACTGGGCAGATTGGGGTGAAGTTAATACATCACCCCAAATAGTCGCCACATTTTTCATTTGGTTTTCCTATGTAAGTGTGTACTGGAGGGTAAGGACACCCTCATTTTTTCTAACTATCTATTCAATAATATGACAACCGATACATATCTTGTTGGTATGTATCTTTTAAGGAAATAGCGAAATGCTTAAGAGCGTGCAACTGACATTAACGGTTTTTTTAATCTGCTTATCATTCAGTAGCAACTCTAAATTTGCTGATGAAAGCTCAGCATTGCCAAGGTTGAAAATAGGCTCGTTGGAAAGTGAGCAAAAAGTCATTCATAACCGGCTTGGAAGGGGGCTTTCGCATTATCAGGTAACCATTGTTACAGATACTTCTGAATATGCGTTGCTCAGTGAGTTTTTAACCCCCGAAAATGCTCAGCGCTTATTAAGCAAAATAAAACACGACACCACCTCTGACGATCTAGAAAATTTACTGAATGCTGAAAGTCTGTTATCCACTGCACAAGTTATGATCTTAGAGACAGAAGGTATCGAAGACCAGGTCTTAAATAACCAGAAAACTAATCGTGTTTACATCAAGGGTATTAGCTCAAAAGTGGATACAGAGTCCTTTCAGCAGCGGTTGGTTCAGGCTGGTGTAGAAATGTCTGTGATTGACGTATCTTCAAGACAATATACGCCTGGTAATTTTAATATTAGCGTTCTCAAGCTAAACCTAGCCGAATTCCAAGGGGAAATATTTTCCGTATTAGCGCAAGATAAGATAAAGGGGCTAGAAACAGTGTCTAAAATAGCAGTTGCTCACAATGCGAGTGCTGCAACAAACGGGGGGTATTTTGCTTATAAAGAAGAGCAAGGAACGCCTGGGGATTTAGCCGGTATATCGGTTATTTCTGGCACCATTGTTAGTGAGAGCGTTATCGGCCGGCCCGCACTACTGATTCAAAACTCCCCTTCGGTTCAAGTTAAAATCTTAGAAAATGTAGTCTCAGAAATTAAACTCTCAATTGACGATAATAGCTTTCATGTAGACGGTATCAATCGAAAATTAGGATACCAGTTTAATTGCGGCCACATGGACGGTGGGGTATTAGTAAGAGCAAGCCACGATGTAGTCTGTCGCAACGATAACGAAATAGTGATTTACGACGAACATTTTGGCGATGTATCGCCAGACATGTTTACAGATTCTTTGACATTTTTGCTGACTGAACAAGGCACGGTTTCTTTTGAGCCAATGCCCCAAAGTAAATTTACCGTGCCTAATGGTCAATACCTCATCGCTACATCAGGTCAGAAAAAAGAACTATTGGCGAAGCACATTAAGAGTGCCACCAAAGCCCGCATCACAAAACACCTTTTCAATGACAAAAATCCTGTTGCGATGGGGCAAGATGTATTTTTAATAAATGGCGGGCCCACCCTTTTAGTCGGCGGAATAAGGCAGGAAAGTAACTGGGCGAATCAAGGCTGGGATCCGTTTGGCTCTAAAGTTGGGAGTGAATCAGCAGACATTAGAGATGGCAAAAACCCGTCAACCGACGTCGAAAGAAACGATCGTATCGCTTTTTTTGATGCATGGGTCAATCAACGCCATCCAAGAACCGCGGTTGGTATTGATGAGTCAGGTAACTTTTATGCTGTGGTGGTTTATGGAAGAAACCCTCAAATAAGTATTGGGGCATCTATATCTGAGATGGCAGATATTATGTCATCACTTGGTGCTACGGATGCAATCAACCTAGATGGAGGTGGCTCTAGCGTAATGGTCTTAAATAACAAGCTCACTGGGCTCCCGTCAGATGAGAAGGGCGAGCGAAAGGTTGCTGATTCCCTGATTTTTAAGGTGTCCAAAGAGGGAAGAGAATGATTTCAGAACAACTTGTTCAACAAAATAAGTTATCAATCGAAGGGCCATTTATTATAGGTATTGATGGCGGTGGCACAAAATGTAAAGCGGTCTTAATGGACCGAAATAATCAAATTTTAGGGGTGGGGGTATCAGGCTCTGGTAATCCAGTATACGGAGTAGAACAAGCACAAGCATCTATTGTTGAATGTGCAAGCGAGGCATTGAATACAGCAAGATCTCGTGATCACAAATTAATAGATTTAGCGCTTGAAGATATTATCGCTGGCATTGGGTTAGCTGGCGTAAATATACCGTTGCTGTGTGAAGAAATGACCAAATGGAAATCTCCATTTAAGTCGACGTTCATCACTACCGATTTATTGATTGCATGCTTGGGAGCCCATTCGGGTAAAGATGGGGCTGTCATTGTTACTGGCACGGGCTCGTGCGGATATTCTTATGCAAATGGGAAATCAAAGATAGTTGGTGCACATGGATTTCCCCAGGGAGATAAGGGAAGCGGAGCATGGTTTGGACTCAAAGCGGTCGAAGCAACACTCTTGTCATTAGATAAAATAGGTCCCGAGACGGCAATTAGTCAGTATGTCTTTAAAATACTGGACGTAGATGACTCCCAAGGCATTGTGGAGAAGGTAGCATCAAAACCTTCATCACTGTTTGCTAGCGTTGCAAGGGCGGTATTTTCTGCCCTCAAAGAAGATGACGCTATTGCAATCGCTATCGTCAAGGAAGGCAGTGATTACATTAATCATATGGCTAAGTTACTTAATCATCCAACATCAGCCCGCATATCATTGCTTGGTGGACTTTCAGAAACAATTACTCCCTATCTAGACAAAAACTTACAAGAAAAACTGACTCCAGCATTGTCTCCACCAGAGGTGGGAGCAGTTATTTACGCACGTCAAAAACTCGCATCTCAACTTCGCTATGAAGCTGCGAACAGTTAGCATTAAGGGAGATTTATGACCAATACAATTATGGAAAAAGAAGCGAGGGAGACTCCTGAGCTTATAGCCGCTCAAATTAAAATGAATAATGATGTCGTCAACAAGGTTGCTAAACATCTGCGTTTTATTGAGCCTAAAATGGTGATGATCATTGGCAGAGGCTCCTCTGATCATGCGGGTGTTTTTGCTAAATATCTCATTGAGCTAGAGAGTGGTATTCCAACGTCATCTGCCGCCCCGTCTATATCCAGTGTATATAAAAAACAACTCAAACTTGAGTCTGCCTTAGTTATCGTCATTTCTCAATCAGGTCGCAGCCCAGACATCATTGCCCAAGCGAGGATGGCGAAAGCCGGGGGTGCATATTGTGTGGCGCTAGTAAATGAGGTCAACTCTCCGTTAGTAGAAATAGTCGATGAAGTTATTCCATTAGGGGCAGGAAAAGAAGTTGCAGTAGCGGCTACGAAGAGTTTCTTAGCGACTTTGTCCGCAATCATTCACCTAGTCTCTGTATGGACAGAAAATAGAGCCCTGTATGCTGCATTACTTGAATTGCCAAATGCACTAACACGAGTCATTAATAGTGGTACTCAACTCATGCCCAGCGATTTCGCTCAGACTACTAACATGATTGTCTTAAGTCGTGGATTGGGGTTTTCAATCGCGAAAGAAATCGCATTAAAATTAAAAGAAGTGTGCAGTATTTACGCCGAGGCTTTTAGCAGCGCAGAGTTTCCTCATGGGCCAATAACATTAGCGGAGAACGGGCTAACAGTATTGAACTGTATTGTTGAAGATGAAAGCAAAGGTTTTCACCGAGGACAAATTTATGAGCTCATGAAACGAGATACACGCATAATTTATTTAGACCAAGCAGGTATCGATGTTCACGCCAGACTTTCTCCATTACTGATTTTACAACGCTTTTATATCGATATAGCAGATGTGTCTATTGCTAGGGGTTTTCATCCGGATACACCAAAAGGACTAAACAAGGTAACGCAAACGCTATGAAGTCAAACGACGGCAGTGTGAAAGTGTTATCAAAATATCTTTTCGACGGCGTCGATTATCACCATGATGTTGTAATGTCTATTAGAGACGGATTGATTATTGATCTACACTGGGAAAATTTGAGCTGTGACATCGTGCTTGAGGACTTGGTCGCCCCTGGTTTTGTTGATTTACAAGTCAATGGAGGGGGAGGTGTACTATTTAATGCTGCCCCAACTATAGATAGCCTCCAAAAAATGATGGCTGCGCATTCACAGTTTGGCACTACGGCAATGTTACCGACGGTCATAACAGACAACGTAGATGTAATGAGTGAGGCAGCGGATGCTGTCGGCCTCGCTATTGCCAATAAAAATCTCGGTATAGTCGGTATTCACTTTGAAGGGCCACACATTTCCATCGCTAAAAAGGGCGCACATAGCAAAGAATTCATTCGGCCTATTTCAGAGGAAGAATGGCAAATATTTGAGAGAACCGATATTGGTCATATTCTGGTCACACTTGCTCCAGAGGCTGTAAGTGCCGAAGATATCCAAAAATTAGTATCATTAGGAGTTCACGTCTGTATTGGTCACAGTAATGCTACGTTTGAATGCGCTGATAAAGGATTAAAAGCGGGTGCCACAGGATTTACGCATTTATTCAATGCAATGTCTGGTATAAACGCTAGACATGCCGGGGTTGCAGGGTGTGCTTTGTTAAATGATAGGGCCCAATGCGGACTCATAGTAGACGGGCTTCACGTCAGCGAAGCTAGTTGTAAACTTGCACTCAAGATAAAGCCGAGAGGGGGCATTTTCCTTGTTACAGATGCTATGCCGCCAGTTGGCTCAGCAATGAAAGAATTTGAATTTTTTGGCCGCACAGTAACCAATAATCATGGAAAGTTAACATCATCCACAGGTGAGTTGGCGGGTTCGGTTCTCGATATGGCTACAGCAGTCAGAAACTGCATAAAAACTTTGGGGGTTGAAGAGTCTGAAGCAATTCGAATGGGCAGTCTTTATCCGCTAAGTTACTTATTGTCGACACGTCTTCCAATATCTCCATTGGCCTTATTAAAAGCTGGTAAACCTGCAAACTTCATTCAATTGGACAATGATTTTTGTGTTAAATCAACATGGATTGAGGGGCAATGTGTATATGGCCGCCATTCAGTATACTCACATAAATAAAAGGGTTAGTTATCAATGACAGAGCTTACTTCAAACAAATCTCAAACATTTATATCAATGACTATCATCGGTATATTATTTTTTATATTTGGTTTTGTGACGTGGTTGAACGGCTCGCTCATTCCATTTTTACAGGTTATCTGTCAGTTGACTGAATTCCAGGCACTTTTCGTTACCTTTGCTTTTTATATTGCATACACGGTGATGGCGTTTCCCATGTCCCTCATTCTTAAAAAGACAGGTCTCAAAAATGGGATGGCGATAGGTTTAGCCATTATGGTCATCGGTTCTTTGATGCATATCCCAGCCGCTATCTCTGAAAACTACTTCGTATTTTTGGTCGCGCTTTTTGTATTAGGGACTGGGCTGACAATACTGCAAACGGCATCCAACCCTTACATCGTCTATTTGGGGCCAGTGAAGAGTGCAGCGATGCGGATAAGTGTTATGGGGATCATCAACAAAGGAGCTGGTGTAATTGTTCCGATAGTATTCACCGCAATGATATTGGCAGATATGGGTGATATTTCAAGAAATCACTTGTCGACTTTAAATGCTAGTGAGCTTAGTCAATTAACCAACGAACTAGCAAATCAACTAATAGTTCCCTATCTGTTAATGGCGATTGTTCTATGCGCAATGGTTGCACTTGTAAAATTTTCGCCGCTGCCGGATATTGATATGGAGGAAGAAGGCGATGCTGAATCTAAAACCAAGTCGTCAATATTACAATTTCCTCAAACCATTTTGGGCGCGATAGCACTTTTTGCTTATGTTGGCGTAGAGGTCATTGCCGGTGACACAATCGGATTATACGGAGCTAAGCTGAATGTCGATAATTTTGCAGGTTTAACCTCATATACCATGTTTTTTATGGTCATTGGTTACACAATTGGTGTGATATGTATCCCAAAATTTCTCTCCCAAGAAAAAGCGCTAATAGGCTCTTCCATTGCGGGTTGTCTGTGCATTTTGGGGATCATGATGTCATCTGAAGCGTCAACAAGTGTAGCTGACTTCTTATGGGGATGGTCAGGACTTCAAGTACTGCCTAACCCAATTACGTTTGTTGCCTTGATGGGGTTGGCTCATGCCTTGGTATGGCCATCAGTGTGGCCTCTTGCCTTGAAGGGACTTGGAAAATATACGGCACAAGGCTCTGCTCTGCTCATCATGGGTATTTCAGGTGGTGCGATTTTGCCATTGGTTTTTGGAAAAATCTCACATCAAGCGAATGACCTTCAAGTAGCCTATATCATTGGACTTCCCTGCTATTTATTTACCCTATTTTATGCGTTGGTCGGCCACAAGGTTAGACGCTGGCGATAATGAATTTTTAGTTATTCATCAACTTGCGCTGATGAGTAACTAAAAATAGAGCCACCGCATCAATTAATTTGTTAATGTCTTACGGGCTTGAAGTAGCAAGAGAAATTTATATCGGCCTTTAGGAAGTTAAAGCAGGCGTCGGTGTATACCAACACTCTTTTGAGCCCTCAAGGGAATCACATGTCCTCTTTTTATTTCAACGACTCATTGCTATCAAAATCAATTTTATCACTGGAGGATATTTGCTAAGGAATACACGCATATGAAAGCTAGATTATTTTTATTACCGATATTTATTTGTTGTTTTTCGACTTTTGTAAGTGCCAATATCTCTGGTGTTATGGGGCCGAATGTAGATCCTACTGATCGAAGCTTTCAATTTAGATCAGCCATATCCTTTGCTGAGAATGAATTGCAACAAGATAGCTGGCTCTATCGCGCACATTATCAACATGCTCTAAACGATACATTTAGATTGAGAGGTGTACTTCAATACCGCAATCAAACAAGTTTTGAGTATGATTTTATTAGAGCTGAGCTTCTCTATAATTTTAGAAAACGAGCAAATGATCAAATTTGGTCGAGTGGATTACGGTTTGATTTCAGGGCACGTCGAGGAAGTCGACCCGAAGAGTTTGCAATCAACTGGGGAAATGAATGGCATTTTTCAAATGGGTATAGAGGTCGAGTTACTATTATTGTTGGCTATGAGCTAGACCAAAATGATGACTTTGATGACACCATAGTGCAAACGCGATTCAGTTTTAGCCGTAAATTAGGCAGTGGACAACGAGTGGCATTACAGATGTTAAATCAACATGGCAGACTAGGAGAATTGAATCCAGTTGATGAAAAAGGAATTTTTTTGGGTCCCTCAATCAGTGGCGATTTGCATGGGGTTAAATATGAGTTGAGGTATCTTCGTGGAATATATTGCTTCCTTTAACCCTGTCATGCACAGAGTTTATAGCACTTACTTTGCGAGCATCAGTTAAATTAACATATATTTACACTATTGCCTCTTGTAAACCAGTTAGGGTTGTAGCTTTCTAAATATCAAGCTCTTCTTCAAAGTTCATTACGGCGATAATTTCTGAGAAGTTCGACATTTTAGGTATGTAGTGTGTCCAGTGTATCGGATGATAAGGATTTGTCATTCGTGGATTCACGCAAATTGTCTGAGCGCCTGATTCATGAGCCCATTCATCATTGACGGAATTGCCTACAAAAAATACCTCCATTGGATGAGCATCATTTTCAGCAATAGATTTTTTAATAAATGTAGCTTTCTCTTCAAAATCATATTTAGTTCCTATAATTCTAATGATATTTCCGTCACGGCCAAAAACTATATCGTTCGCCTTTACCTCTTCAAAGTACTGATATAAATCCCCGAGAACTCGTTTAATAATATATTTGATTGAGCCTGATAAAACGTATAATTTAACACCACTTTCATAAAGTCCTTTTATTATCCGATCCGCCCCCGCAACTAATTCTATATCTGCTGCTATTTTATCTAACGTTTTGTTTTTTAAACCCTTTTTTTTGAATTTATCTTCGGTAAGTTTACACCACTCTTTATGTGTAATCTCTAAAGCACTGTACTGTCTATGCAGTTCGCCGCAGTCGTCTATACCATAACCTAACTCTAGCCATATTCTTTCCCATGTCGTAATGTCATCGTTATGACAAGTTAGAGTTCCATCAAAATCAAATAGGACGACCTTTGTCAGAGCCATGAATTTTTGCGTGCCTTTGAAAGCAGCTCTAGATCTAGTCCCTTTGTTCTTGAAGTAAAAAGCTAGATATTGAGAGAGGAAATCATCTGGTAATCCAGCTCGGATGTTGCCAATGTGACAACCAAGTCCATCAGCTATTAACTGAGCATGTTTGTGAGAAACCTTCCCAAAATCTTCTATATTTATATGGCGCTTCTTCAGCCCAGCATCCTCAAGTATTTGGATTTCTCTCTCTTTTAGACGAGACCTTGACGCTAGTTCTTTCTGAGATATTCCTAAATTCCTTCTAAAGAAAAATAGCTTAAACGAATTTATTGCTACCTCACTTTGAGATCTTAGAGCAAAAGATTTTTCATTTTCTAAATACTTATTGAACAAACCTGCCCACTGCTTTTTCAATGTCTCTTTGATGGAATCCAAATCATTAAATTGATAAATAAAACGCATATTCCCCTCGGAACATACCTCCTCGATGAACAGAGCTAAGTTTTTATTTTCCATGTGTTTGAAGACAAATCTTTTTCTATTTTCTTGGCTTGAATATGTTTGATACTCAGAAAAAGTATTGATATCTATAAAAACAAAGGCAGGTATTCCCTCTCTAATCGCAGTTGCATATTCATTTCTCGTTATTGAGAAATGTCTCTTATCACCAGATGCCATCATTGAAGAAGATCCAAACCTACTTTTAATTATCAGTATAACCATCGAGCACTTTGTTACTTCTTCGTAACAGGACTCCTCCAACGTTTCATTTAAACCAAAAGGTACACTGTCTTTTTCAAATACAACAGGCTCATATCCGTGTTCTTCAATAAATCTAGCTAATTCACCTCTTATATCTTTCAAGTCAACATAAGTGGAGCTAACAAAAATCCGAGGTTTCGCCATAATTAATTCCTTTATTGTGGAAAATATTAGTTTTCATGCGCCAAAAGAAACTATATTTATGTTGTTGATTTATTCATTGCACATGCCGCACTGAAAACACATCATAACTAAAATATTTAACAAAGCATTAAATTTTTAAGCTAGAAAGAAATGCCTTATTTGGGTTGTTGGGGTAGTGAAGAATATCTATTGCTTAGTTAGGAGGCATATTATGCTTGATTATGACAAAGCAATCAGTAACCTCCGACTATTCGTTCGCCACAAAGAGACACATTCAAAGTGAAATTTAAATGTCTGAATCGCCACTAACACCTTAGACAATTCTCCGTTGTTCTTGCTATCGTTTTTCGAAGTTTATTGGCGATAGCAAACTATTGGAGCCGTGTTTTCTTTTCACGCTATAAAACATCTCGATTTCAGTCGATTATCACTCTGAAGACGAGGTTAATGGTAATATATTGCTTTAGTGCAAATCAAATTCGAAAAACTGTACACAGTGTCTTATATTTGAGTTTTAAAAACTTGCGTTATTACAGTTATATATCGTTATAAATTTGATTAGTATGACACATTTTTGTTTGAGAATTTTCCTCATATTATCTTGTACGAAAAAAAGTATGATACTTTAATTATTTTATTGTAGGTCGTGGGCTAATAAAATCAGTGACTTACAAAAATAAAAGTATGATACTTTATTGTCAACTTACACCTCTGTTGTGCGATCTAATTAATGTTTGGAACTGACCCGATTATATAAACCCGCTTTTGAGCGGGTTTGTTGTTTTAATTCGAACCAACACTATTTCAGTTCTAAACATTAATACACTCTGACTAGCTAGACTTAAAAATTTTCAATGCGCGTTAGTCGACGATAAAACCGCATGCCAGAGGGCGCTTTAAAATCCAAAACTAAATCGCCTTCTTTGAAATAAAACGGACGTACTGCAGAGCTGCCATCTCGATTTGGCATTTTTGCGCCTTCAATATGATGAGTAATGGTCATAGCAGCATAATCCACAATGTAAGTACCGAAATATCCTATGTATGGAGTGTAGGCTTCTGCAATCGCTTTGTCATCGCTATCGCGAGTCACTAGTTTGCGCGGTTGCTTGGGCGCAAATAGAGGTTGGTGCGGCTTGTAATGCGTTTCGACATAGTGCAGCGACACATATGATTGAGAATGGTGCTGATTGTCGTGAACTTCAGGAATACTTGGGGCACGCTGATTTGTCTACCACGCAAGTCTACTTGGAGGTAACACAAACACAGCTCAAAAAAACTTATGCCAAAACATATCCTGCGGCCATCGCTGGCAAACGCCTAACTAAAGGAGAAGTCGCTTCGTATTTATATCACTTTTAAGAAGTGCTCGCCGGTTATAAATCTGTACTCCTTTTGGAAGGCTTATAGCCGAAAAGCTCTGTTTCTTGTATGCCTTCTTCAAGCTAATGAGCATTAAAGCCTACAAATAATAAGTCATTAAAACCTATAAATGAAGTGACGGTAAAACCTGTAAATGATATAACGCTAAAACCTAGAGGTAACGATTGATAACTGGTCAGTATCGCGAGTAATAGTTGGAGCGAACATGAATGATATATCACAAAAACTAGCAGATTCGCTTGAGCAATTACAACAGCTTCAAGAGTCTGGGGTTGTTGCCATCCAGTCAAAGCAACTCAGCAGAGTGCATCGAGAGCGGCTGTTGAAGCATGGCTTTATTCGTGAAGTTATCCGGGGCTGGTACATACCGGCGATGCCAAATGAAAAGCCTGGAGACAGTACGTCTTGGTACACCTCTTTTTGGGATTTTTGCGGTGCTTATTTGTCACAGCGGTTTGACCGTTCATGGTGCCTGTCACCTGAGCAATCACTTAATCTGCATATTGATGATAGAACTGTGCCGCAGCAATTGCTAGTACGCTCGCCAAAAGGCAATAATAAACCCACCGCCTTTCTGTACAACACCTCGATTTTTGATGTCAGGTTGAACATGCCAGCTGCGGAATACATTGAAAACTTGGATGGGCTCAATGTTTACAGCTTAGCGGCAGCACTTGTTTATTCTTCGGCGAATCAGTTTCAAAATGCGCCCATCCAAATGCGCACTGCCTTATCGATGGTGACAGATGCATCCGATGTATTGTCCGTTTTACTCGCCGGTAATCACAGTGTGATTGCCGGCCGATTAGTGGGGGCTTTTAGAAATATTGGCCGAGATTTGATCGCTGACAATATCTTAAAGGGCATGCAAGCGGCCGATTTGAAAGTGCAGGAAGAAGACCCTTTCGCAGAGAAAGTGCAGGTGAGCTTTGGTCGTCGTGATGTGTCACCCTATGTTAACCGCATGCGGCTGATGTGGGCCCAAATGCGCGTAATTGCCATAGCGCACTTTCCATCAGCATCAAGCCAAACCATCGACATCGAAACCTACATGGCCGAAGTGGAAGACAAATACGTCACAGACGCCTTCCACTCACTGTCCATTGAAGGCTATCGGGTAACTCGCGAATTGATTGAACTGGTTCGCTCTGGCAACTGGCAGGCTGAAGGCTCAGACGAAAGTAAAAAACACTTAGATGCGATGGCCGCTAAAGGCTACTGGGATGCGTTTCAGGAAGTTAAAAAAGCAGTGTTAGCGGTATTAGAAGGTAAGAACCCTGGCGATGTATTGGAACAGACGCACAGCGATTGGTATCTCGCCTTATTTGGCCCAAGTGTGGCCGCCGGTATTATTAAACAATCGGACTTGGCTGGTTACAGAACAGGGCCTGTCTATATTCGCCAGTCTATGCATACACCACCTAATAGGGACGCGGTTCGCGACATGATGCCGACACTCTTCGACTTGCTCGCAGAAGAGGAAAATGCAGCAGCCAGAGTGGTGCTGGGGCACTTCATTTTCGTTTACATTCACCCTTACTTTGATGGTAATGGTAGGATGGGCAGATTCATTATGAATTTAATGATGGCCTCAGGTGGTTACCCTTGGACAGTTGTGCCGGTTGAGCGGCGAGATGAATATATGCAAGCGTTGGAAGCAGCCAGCGTCAAGCAGGATATTGTGCCTTTTACACAGTTCTTGGCATCGCTACTTTAACAAAGGGCTGGTTATAAGCTTATTAACTCTAACGGCTCCCGCTTCAGCGACGGCTCTTTCGCCTAGTTAAACTTTTGCATTCTGCTCTGTTTCACTTTGTTCTTGGCCGCCTGCTTTGATGATTCAGCAATTTACACAAGGCAAGGGTTACGCATCAGCAGTTGCATCTACCATGGCGTAATACCCCACACGATAAACGTCACACTCAATAAAACAGCAGACAGCCCCATCAAATTAAGCCCAATAAGTGTTCGTTTTCTTAATGCATTTTGCCGATGACTTTTTAGGGTGATAAGTATGCTGGCTATTCCCAGCAAGCCTGCGAACATTACCAGCAAAGCGCCAATGCCAGCCGGTGGTGCAAAGCCGGCCAATATGCTGATTTCACTGATCTCAAAAGTGGCGCCTAGACCAGCCCCCACCAAACTTACGCCCATTAATAAAACAAGGGCTGAAATAAGCGTTGTGAGCCGGGGCGTTATTGGACCAATACCGGGCACTGGAGCGGCGCTTGAACTAAAGCGTCTGGCGATGGTTCCCCATGCAATCATAATAAAACCAATAAGCGAGAAAAGAATAGGAGTTGAAGCTAGCAAAGCTGGGACGAACAAACGCTTTGGGTTGTCGATTGCTCTGGCTGCAAACTTTAAGGGCATATGGGTTTGCACGTAGTCTAAAAATTCGGGCGGCTCTGCTCCTTTCTCGAGGCAAGAGGCATCTAAATTTTCGAGTTCTTGAATAGGGTCATCGAAAAAGTCGGTAAGCACCTGTGTTGCGCATTCAGACATCGAGCGGGTCGGACCATGGCCTGCGTATGGAACAATAATTAAGCGGCCGTTGCTAAACCCGGGTGCAATACGCTGCGCAAGTACATTAGGCGTAATTGGATCCCAATCACCATTTACAATCAAGGTAGGAATATCGCTTTCAATTAATTGATAATGCTCGCGGCTGCGGGGCGACAACCCTGCTGCAACGCAGGTATCGGCCATGAGTTGAGCACCTTCAACACTGAATAGGCCTTGCGTAAAACCATAGCTTTCTTGCAAATCTTCGGCGGCTGTTCTGGCTTGTTCTGCGGCGTATCCATCGTTGCATGTTATCGCATTGTACATACCTTGAGAAATGCCCGCGAATAGGTCTGAGTCGCTAACAAATACTTGAAATACTTCAGCATCACGAGTTTCAATCATCTCCACTAAGCTGCGCATAACTGCGGGAATGGCGGGGTACGAATCTTGTTCATAAAGCATAGAAAACGGAACGCCCGCAACAAGTAAAGGGGAAACATTGGCTTTGCCCGCAGGAAAAAGCTCTTTGTCCATCGCGTCTACCAATATTGGGTCATTGATAAGCGCGTTGCCAGCAGCATAAAATGCGTCTTCTAAGCCATCACAAATGGACGCATTTTGACGGGCACATTCTTCAAATATGTGAGCATGGTTTCTGGCTATATATCTGTGAATACGTTGTAAATCGACTAAGTCGTTAGGTACGATGGCATCGAGTACTAATGCGCGTATACCTTGTGGGTCAATATTGACCAACATTTGTCCTAAATGACTGCCGTAGCTTATTCCCCATACATTCCAAGAGTCAAAGCCTAATGCTTGGCGCAGAGCGCGCACGTCTCTGGCGTTTTCAACCGTGTTGTATGCGCTTAAATCAATGCCTCGATTAGCTGCAGCCTCAAAACAATCTCGCATGCGTTGGGCGTCTTGTTGTTCTTGCTCAGCCAAAGTTTGCCCTACGATCAACTCACGGCTAGTTGCCATATAGTAGGGGCAAAGCTCCTCAGAATCACCGATGCCACGTTGATTGAGAATGTATATATCGCGGGTTTTGCTTAGTTCGTGCTCTAAAAAACGCGCAACGTAATATTCCATACCGGCACCGGGTCCTCCAGTAAGGTACATAATGGGGTCTTCTCTAAAAACCGGTGCGTCGTCCTCTGTTTGAGATGCGACATCTTTATCACTGGCAATATTTGCTGGGTTTGCTTGTGCGACGATCTGTGTAAAGGCTAAACGAATGAAACGACTGTCTGATACTTCTCGGTTTTCTGGTACGGTAATAAATCCACAGCGCACCCTGCCTTGCTCATAATCGATGTCATTTTTAAAGGGACAAACGACATTTGTTACTTCACTTACATAGTCGTTAATATAGCTACTGGCCATACTCGATTGCGTCGCGTTTTTTTCTGGCATCACTTGAGCTTGCGTAAACAAAGTGAAGGAAAGCAGGGCCAATAGGCAGAGCTGTTTGGTGGTCATCGTAGCAAATCCCTTTCTGTTGATATGTTAGAGCGTTACCGCTTCTTTTGTTTCGAGAGCCACATTTTTAGCACTCAAGCCGCGTTTAGTTTCTTGGAAGACTCTTTTGTGCAACTCCTGACGGAATATCTTACTATAACTTTGCTTTTCTATAACAAGATTTAAACATTGTCCCATCAGGTTTTATAAATTAATCCCCACTCAGGCTAGCTGTAAGCGCTCAACATCGCTTGGCTCGCCTGTCTTATTGCCTGCTTAACAAGCCGGCTCGGATTATCCAATTGCGGTTAGTGCAATCAAGATAACTTTGTTAAAAAGCGTCAGATTTGGCCCGCTTTAACGCATATTAATCCAACTAAACGCTTTTTCGTTGTTGAAAATGTACATCTCTATACATTGGCCTTAACCATTATTGTCAATAAGTTGTTAATGGAATTGATTGGTTGTTTACAAATGTAAAGCCAATAGCTCAACGCTACTTATTTTCAATATGAATAAGGTCTGTACCAAATATCAAAGTAAGTCTCGCACAAAGGTTACGTGCCGCAGACATGCAGTGTTTGATATCAGACGATAAATAATACTCTTTCGGGGAAAAATGATGAGTTCTGCTTTTACCAAAAAAATATCTAAACGAATCTTGCTAGCAGCGATGACTGTTATGCTGGTTTCGGCTTGTGGTTCGGACAACGATGATGAGCCACCACCGCCACCGCCACCACCGCCGGCTAATGTAGCACCTGCTGTTACATCAACTAGCGTTACTGTTGCTACTGAAGGCGAGGCATATACCTATACTTTTACGGCTACTGATGCAGATGGTGACACTTTAACATTATCGGCCCCAACGCTTCCTGCATGGTTAGCATTTGATGCAGCAACGGGTGCATTAACTGGTACTCCTGCTACAGCAGATGTTGGTGATAGCGCAGTTGTACTAAGTGTCACCGACGGCACAGATACAGTTACGCAAACATTCACAATTGTGGTCGCGGCAGTAGTTGTGCCAAATACAGCACCAACCATCACTAGCATGGGCCTTACAATGGCTACCGTTGGCGCAACTTACAGTTATACGCTTACCGCGACTGATGTTGATGCTAACGATACCTTAAGCTTCTCTTCTGTCACCTTGCCTACATGGGCTAATTTTGATGTCGCGACTGGCGTGTTATCAGGTACGCCAGATATGGCCGGTGACTACCCAGTTGAATTATCGGTAAGCGATGGCACTGATGCCACTGCACAAACCTTTACTATTGTGGTTACCGCAGCGCCAGAAAACGTAGCCTTAAGTATTTTTGAAGATGCTGAGCGTGCTGACTGGGCTTCTTGGTTATGCTGTAATGCTACTACCACGGGTCAACTTGTTACTGACGAAGATGTAAGTAAAGACCAAGTGATGGAGTTCACAATAGACACTACTGGTGGCACTGTTGCTGGTTTTACTACTCGCGAAGCTGATGGTGCAGTTGGCGGTATGCCATTCGATGCTTCTGCCTTTACTGCTACAGGTGTACTGCAGTTCGATCTTAAACTTGTCCAAAATGGTGCGGCTGGTGCTCAACCGTGGTTTATAAAGATTGAAAGCAACCCCGGCGCTGGATTTATTGAGCTTCCTTTGACAGATGCCAATGAAGGGCACGCCGCACCAGAAGTTGGCGTATGGCAAACTTATACTTTTAATTTATCTGATTTAGGTGGCTCGTTAGACCAATCCGTTATTGATTTGGTCATGGTTTTCCCATTATTTTCAGGTGCCGCTAATGGCATAGTCTTCAAGTTAGATAATGTAAAAATCTTAGAAGACGGTGCATCAGCTCCACCTCCACCTCCTCCGCCCGCTGGCGCTCCTGTAGACGAAGCAATAAGCCTTTTTGATACTGCTGAGCGTGCTGATTGGGCTTCTTGGTTATGCTGTAATGCGACTACTACAGGTCAAGTTGTTACAGATGGAGATGCGACAAGAGCTGAAGTCATGGAGTTCACTATAGACACCGCTGGTGGCACCGTTGCAGGTTTTACAACACGTGAAGTAGATGGAGCAGTTGGCGGTATGCCGTTCGACGCGTCTGCCTTTACCGCTACAGGGGTGTTGCAGTTTGATCTGAAACTGGTCCAAAATGGCCCCGCTGGCGCACAAGCGTTTTTCCTGAAAATTGAAAGTAACGCTAATGGTGGACAATTTATACAGCTTCCTTTAACTGATGCTAATCAAGGTCACTCAGCCCCAGAAGTAGGCGTGTGGCAAACCTATACCTTTAATTTATCTGATTTAGCCGGCACATTAGACCAATCTGCTATTGATCTAGTGATGGTTTTCCCTGAATTTACTGGAGGCGCTAATGGCATCGTCTTTAGACTTGATAATGTTAAGATCTTCAGAGATGGCACTGGATTTGGTGCTAATGGTGGCGGTGCTGGCGACGGTCCTACCGGTGGTGTTGCTGATGTTGGCAATACAGGCTTAGTAACCAACGGTGGATTTGAGAGCGGCAATCTTGATGGTTGGCTTGCTGAAGGCGCTGATATCGCTGTTGAGCTCGACGATATGGGCACCTATTTAGTAAAAATAGTTGCTCCAGAAGCTCAAAACCCATTCATCAAGCAAGACCGTATAGGTGAAGGCGAAATAGCTGCTGGGCAAGCGCTAACCGTTTCATTTGATATGAAAGGTATGGCCGCCGATGGTGGTGTAGTCACTGCGCAGCTTTTAACTGAATCGCCCGCAGGTGTTAGCAAAACTGACCCTCTGACTACAACCGTTCCGACTGCTGACTGGCAGAACTATAGCTTTGATGTAACAGTAGGTGACAATCCAGAGTGGGGTGTATCATTAACACTACAACCTGTTTGTGGCGCAGTTAATGGCTGTAGCGTGACAGCGTATTTCGATAACGTTGTCATTACCGCTCAATAATTATGTAGCAGCGCTTATATGCGTTGCATAATTAATAAAATTAAAAAAGGGTTTACAATGAAAATTGTAAGCCCTTTTTTGCTTAAACGTTCGGTAAATATATGGCTGGTGCACGTGTCACATATTGCATTTTTTTAGTTTGTAACACTACACTTTCAGAATATATTGAATTTCACTTCTCACTCACGCAACAAAGTACTATAGATTGGTCTTACCTTCTGCTTTAGCTTATACATACACACTTGGGCACTTCGGATTGCAAAGCGATACCGCCAGTGACCAGGTAGACCTTATTCAGTAAACGAGCAGGAAGCTAGCGAGGAGGGGGTCTTGGTGCTTGCCTTGTCATCGATTTGTATGAGTCTTTGATAACGGTATCTCGACCCTCTCTTTTTCCTTGATACATGGCTTCGTCTGCTCTTTTCAAGCAACCATGTATCCCATCTATGGCATAAAATTGCGATACGCCGACAGTGATGCTGATGTCTGTTTTAATTTGCTCTGATAGATTTTTTGCGACGCTTAAGCGTAATTTTTCTGCTATCTCATAAGCTTCAGTAATTTCAACATTACCCGCTACTAACAAAAACTCTTCGCCGCCCCATCGCCCCGCGACACCAATATCTTTGATGATATTTTGCATAATGCTACCACCAGCGACTAGTACTTGGTCGCCAATGTCATGTCCGAGAGAGTCATTTAATTGCTTAAAATTGTCGAAATCTACCAGTAAAATGCAAAACGGAATATCTTCGCTTTTAAACAAGGCTTCCTGTTGTTGCAAGTAAGTCATGATCCCTCGACGATTCAATAAACCGGTGAGAGGGTCTTCATTGACTAATTTTGAAAGCTGCAGGTTTGCGTTTTCCAGCTCTTTGGTTCTTTCATCAATTTGCTTTTCAAGAGAGCCACTCAGTGACTCAAGCGATTTATTTTGTGAAGCTAGCATGATATTGAGCGCTTTATTTTCTTGACCAGCATTAATGAAATACAGATAGGTCGTATAGTTTTGACACATAATAAACGCCACTAGGCCAAAACTCGCTAATTGTATGGAGTTTAATAAGCCAAGCCCAATCAATAAATCATGCAGGAGTAAACCGCTTAAACATAATGTTCCCAAAAACAAGATCGGGGCATTTTTGCGCTTATTTAGTAACGCTTGTAACATCCCATACATTACATATAGCAGCACGCTTAGTGAAAAAATTTGAAAGCCAAATACACTGTTTGTAAAGATATCAGGCGTAGTTAACACAACAAAAAGACTCATTATCAGCGAGACGGCGCATATTAAATAAACCAGGCCACGTTTGAAATCTTGCTTGAAGTTCAAATAGAAATACAAAACAATCGGCGTGACAACTGCATAAAAGGTCAGATAACTGATTTTAATTCCCGCGCTTACGCTGATATCAAGCACCTGTGATACCCCTAAAATACCAGAGGCCTCGACTTCGCGTACACAAAATGCAAAGGATGTAAGGGCAATTAGGAAGGGTTGTATGCTTGTCGGACGTAACGAAAATTGAATAAGATTGAATACGCAAACCGTAAAAAAAATGCCAGCAAAAAAGACGACTTGCACAGTTTTACGATATTGTCTTTCATGCAGAGTCTTTGTAAAGCCTAATCTCAAAGGCTCCCAGAGCCCTCCCCAATATGAATCAAAGTTAGCGACTTGCATTGTTATGCTAAAGGAGTCGCTAGGCAGGGCTAAGTTATATACACCTTCACTATAGGCCATTTTGGTATCTACTTTGCTAGTTGCAACCACGCCTGCGTCAACTAATAAAGTATCATTAACAAATATCTTCGAGGCACTGCCAATACGAGGCAGCAGTAAAGCGAGATCGTCATATTCTTTATCTAAGCTTACTTCAAGATGATATGTGCCATAGCCATGTTTCGGGAGTTTAATGTTGTCTCCCTTCGCGCTGTTAATGCTAATGTCTACCCATGTGCCCGGTACCGATATCTGTGCACTTTCGTTTTGCTTGCTTGTAATTTGTGCGGGGCTTAATAACTCATTCCAATAAAAGTCCCACTCCCCAGACAATGCTATGGCGCGGCCTTCTTTAAACATAATTGAGCTGAGATTGAGTACTCCACTCTTTGCTTTTGGCTGCATTTTATCGTCGTTGAGCTCTTTTACAGACGTCAGCACCATGATCAATATCATTCCCATTATACCCACCAAGAAGAAGCCCGATATTGAGGAAAGTGTTAATATTGTCTGGCGTTTGGTGTAAGACGTTTTCATTTGGCTTTTAAAAACATTTCCTTAGGTCTGTGCAGTACATATTTGTCGGAGCGCTTTTTAGGTTGCGATGCCTAATAGCTTATCGACTGAAAAGCTCAGAACACAATGGCTAAAATAGATAATAAAAATTTAAAAAAGAAAGGTTAAAAGTGTCTCAAGTGCTGTATGGTTTATGTGAGAACTTACGGTTCATTTAATCGACGTGGCATCTATATTTACGAGATGCTTTTTTACAAAGTCACTGAGTATTAGCATACATTTATGAGAGCATCCATTTCACAACTAGTAGCAGTTTTATTTATCTGTGCTGCAATTGTTTTTGGTATTGCCTTTGCTACGGCACCTCATACGCTGCCCCTATTTAATTTACCAGCGATGCTAGTATTAGGAGTGCTTGCTTTTGGTATTCAGTGGCTTGCATTTATCCCCGCATACTTGTTGCAAACTGAAAAATTTTACGACCTTGTTGGAAGTTGTAGTTTTCTTGTCTTGATTATCGTGTGTCTAGTCAACACACAAGCAATAGCTTGGTATCAAATCTTACTGGCGGCAATGGTAGGCACTTGGGCAATTCGGCTAGGGTCTTTTTTATTTATTCGAATAGCAAAAGACGGCGCAGACAAACGCTTTGATCATATTAAGCCTAATCCATGGGTCTTTTTTACCAGTTGGACCGTGCAGGGGCTTTGGGTATTTTTGACCTCGGTAGCTGTTACCACCGCATTGTTATCTGTTAACACTATCGAGTTTGATTCAGTGGTAACCAAAGTGCAGTTAGGGTCAGGGGCATTGCTCTGGCTTACTGGTTTCATGCTTGAAATCGTTGCTGATTTGCAAAAACGAAAATTTAAACAGCAGGCCAATAAAGTGACTCCCTTTATTACTTCAGGCCTATGGCAGTACTCGCGTCACCCTAACTATTTTGGTGAAATTCTGCTTTGGTTTGGTGCGGCTCTATTTGCGATGCCGGTTTTAATTGCTTGGCAATATGTGGTGCTAATTTCTCCCTTTTTTGTAGGATTCTTATTAATTTACATCAGCGGTATACCCATTCTTGAAAAAAAGGCAGACAAGGCCTTTGGTGAACTGCCTGAATACTTGCACTACAAATCAAGCACGCCAATTTTGGTGCCAAGGCTCAGCCAAAAAGTTCTCCGCTAAGTCATCCGCTCAAAGTCAACAGCCCAAAGCTAGGCGAGTGGCAAACGCAGATTTACATTGACCTGTGTGAAGCTTTTTCTTGTTTGCTAATAAATTTGATTTTCGAATATACTTCACAACAACTCACTCTGAACAGAAACATAATCATGCGTATCCTAACCATGCTGGCTCTATTGTTTTGCATGTTGCCATTGGCGCATTCAAAAGCTGAATTAGTGCCAGTCAGTGTTTATGGCAAATTAGAGAATAAAAGCATGTTCGCAGTTTCTCCTACAGGAGAGTTTGTTGCTTATCGCCAAACCGATAGCGAAAATGACCTTGTGCTTGTCATGCGTGCTGATGACGGTGAAATAGTTGGGGGTGTTAATGTAAGTGACGTCAACCCGAATACCTTATATTTTGTTGATGAAGACAAGCTGGTTATGGTGGTAACTCAAAATAAGAGAATACTGGGTTACAAGGGTCGCCACGAAGTCAGTTACGCCGTTGGCTTTAACTTAAATAACTCAAAACTGTTTCAGTTACTGTCACTCGGTAGCAGCGAGCTCACGGCTGGGCAAACCAATTTAGGCCGAGTACTGGGTATGTCGGAAGATAAAAAATTCGCATTTATGCCTGCTTACGACAATGAGGGAAATTACAATTTATACCGCGCACGAGTAGATAAAAGGTCTCGCCCCCGATTGCACAAAAGAGGTACATTCGACACGATCGATTTTTTTGTTGGCGAAAACGATGAGCTTATCGCCCGTGAGCGTTTCAATAGTCAATTTAAAAAACATACCATTGAGTCTTATCTGAGTGGAAAGTGGGAAGTCGTGTTTAGTGAAGAGACCGACTACATAACGACAGGGTTTGTAGGCATCACGCCCGATAAAAAAAGCTTAGTCATGTCAAAGACGGGCAGCAATGGGCTCAGGTCGTATTACTCACTGTCGCTTGTGGATGGTAAAATTACAGAACGTCTCTTTAGTCGCGAAGACAAAACTGTTGAGCGCGCCATTACTGACGTAAACCGCATCATCTATGGCGTAGAGTATTCTGGCTTTAAGCCTACCTATGAGTTTTTTGATGATAAATTAAACGCCCGTATGCGGGGTATCGCAACCGCCCTGCCGCAGTTTACAACGCGTATTGTCGATTACACTGATAATTGGGATAACATCGTATTTCACGCTGACGGCACCGATAACGCGGGAAGCTATCTAATGTATAAATCAGGGGCGCTATCACTGCTCGCCAAAACCCGTCCAGATATTATTGCAGACGGCATTGCGAGTGTCACAATCTCCGAATATGAAGCAAGAGATGGCTTGATTATTCCTACATTATTGACTTACCCAAAAAAAATAGAGGCGAAAAACCTGCCAGCGATCATGATGCCCCATGGCGGCCCAGAATCCTATGACAAAATGGGCTTTGACTATTTAGCCCAGTATTTTGCGAATCGAGGTTATTTGGTCATTCAACCGCAATTTAGAGGCTCTACTGGGTTTGGCGCAGAACACACGCTATTAGGACGTGGTGAGTGGGGACGCAAAATGCAGGATGATTTGACCGATGGCGTTAATCACCTTGTTAGTAAGGGCATCGTTGACCCATCAAAAGTATGTATTGTAGGAGCAAGCTATGGCGGCTATGCAGCCCTGGCGGGTGCGGTTTTTACGCCTGATTTATATAAGTGCGTGATTTCTATTAATGGGGTATCTGATCTGCCTGAAATGATGCGATTTTCGCGCATGGAATACGGCAAGCGTCATTGGGTTATCGCATTATGGGACGACCGCATGTCGGGCGGCGATTTCGACAAAGATTTATTAGAACAAATATCGCCAATTAATCATGTAGAAAAGGTAAAGGCACGAGTTTTATTAATACATGGCGAGTATGATGAGGTGGTACCGTGGCAACAGTCAGATGATATTTATGACGAGCTGAGAGAAGCGGACAAAGACGTCACATTCGTCAAGCTAAGCAAAGGCGATCATTATTTGAGCAGCGCAGAAAATAGAATGAAAGCAATGGAAGCGATCGAAGCCTTTATGAGCGAACACAAATGAAACCAGAACAGTCACCATGTGCAGATTATAGGGTCTCTTCTAGTGAGCGCTAAAAGTAAGCTAGTCATTAGCTCAGTGATATTTCTTTTGCTTGGCATCGCTGCAGCTTTTATTGTTTATCAGCCCACATTGATGCAGTGGTTTGAAGATCGTTCTAAACTATATGTCAGCAGCGATTCGGGGCTAAAAAGCCGCTTTTATGCCCAGCGCACCACTGCCATTCAGTGGTCACAATTGTTACCTGATAACGAAAAATTTGTACTGCAAAAATACCAACAGCGACAAGCAAGCACGCCTACCCAGTTTGCAGATAATATTTTGTTGTCCCTTGAGGCTAGCGTAGATGCCGACTATAGCGCCGCTATGAGCTCTATTAATAGCGTCGATACATTTGATAATAAATCGGTTTCTATCGCCGGCTTTATTGTGCCTATCGATTTTACTGAAGACCGCAGCCCGGGTAATATTTTTATTGTGCCCTATTTTGGGGCCTGCCTGCATTTCCCCCCGCCGCCGCCCAATCAAATTATTTTTGCGCAACTGGGTATCGGTTTCACAGCGTTTGAGTTGACCCAAGCGTATCGAATAAACGGTATTTTACGGCGAGGTTTATTTGAGGACCCGCTTGGCACTTCTGCATATATTCTCGATGTCGTTTCAATCGAAGCATTTTTTGAAAATCCGGATGATTTTAGGCAGCATTAATAATGTGAGAGTGAATATTTATATTTTCAAAAAATCTAGGTAAGGGTGCCAACATTTGGGCTGGGTATCCGCATTGGCTCAAACTTGACCATAGTGAACGCAGTTCCGAAAATAGAAAACCACCAGATGTTTGCACAAATGTGACCTCGTTGAACTTCTAATAAAATCAGGAATATTAGGTGAGTCAGAAGCAGAAGGATTAAAATTACTGAATCTCTTTCCTGAACAACTCCATCTTAAAAACGGGAAATGCGGTTATAGAAGCATGAAGATATCAAATGAGCGTTTAGTGCCAGGAGCCGACATTTCGAAGTTAGCGTTATCTTCATTGTTGATAAAGCGGTCATTTCAAAAGAAGGTTTTACAGCGCTTAAATACTGCTTACTATTCAGTACAGCTAGTTTCTTTTTTATAACTAATGTAGATTGCTTATATACGCAAACATTTCTGCAAACCTTATGAACAGGCTGAAAAATAGATCATGGCTGAATTAGAGATATATCAATCTCAAGACGGTTCGCTGCAACTTAGCGTGCCAATGGATAGTGAAACAGTATGGTTATCACAAAGTCAGATGCAAACACTCTTTGGTCGCGAACGCTCTGTGATTACAAAGCACACAAATAACGTATTCAAAGAAAATGAGTTAGATGAAAAAAGCAATGTGCAAAAAATGCACATTGCAAATTCGGATAAACCAGTGAAATTTTATAGTTTAGATGTTGTGATATCTGTCGGCTACAGAATAAAATCCATTCAGGGCGTAAAGTTTCGCCAATGGGCTACTAGAACCTTAAAACAACATTTACTAAAGGGGTTTAGTATCAATGATATTAGACTTCACGAAAATGCCTCTGAGCTCGAAAAAGCATTAAAGCTAGTGCGCAGAGCAGCTTCATTACCAAGGAACAGCGAATTTGGTGCTGGTCTAGTTGATATTTTGGCTAGATATACATCAACATTTTTATGGTTGCAGCAATATGATGAAGGTCTACTTATTGCCCCAAAAGGCCATTCTGGGGGTGAATTAACCCCACTCAATGACACGTATCTAGCGATTTCAGAGCTAAAGTCACAACTGATTGCCAGAGGAGAAGCGACGTCGTTATTCGCAAACGACCGTGCAAATGGCTTATCCTCAATATGGGGGAACCTTGAGCAAAGCGTGTTTGGTGAGCCAGCCTATCCAACGATTGAAAGTAAAGCGGCGCATTTATTATATTTTGTCGTCAAGAATCATCCATTTAGTGATGGAAATAAACGCACGGCAGCGTTTCTCTTCGTAGACTTTTTGAATAGGAATAGTAGGTTATTCAATAGTAGCTATGAGCCTATAATTAACGACACAGGCTTAGCCGCTTTAACCCTGCTTGTTGCAGAATCTGATCCGAAAGAGAAAGATACAATAGTAAGACTAGTTGAAAATTTGATAACGGTAATCGATTCATGAATTGCTTTAAACCTTAATAATCGAGCTTACAAAGAATAGCGACTGAAATGTATATTAGAGTAAGCGTCTGGTGTCGGGTGGTAAAATCTGAAAACCAAAACGACCCCTAATCGCAGGCATACCTGCCGTTGAATCGCTTCCCTGTCTTAGAAACCGTCAATCAGAAGATCGATCCCAGCTTTTATCTCATCTCGGTGAGAAGAGAGGTCATGGTCAGGTATTCGTTTCAATCTACGCTTAGATACGGTCGCAATATCGAGTAAGTCGAGGTAACAATGCTTATCATCAATATCGCACGAAATCTGAAGGTTTTTGATTAGTCTACCGTCATGTCGTTGTTTTATGGGTGCAACTAAAATGCTTTCAACATCATTAAATACTGTGTTTGTTAAAATGACAACGAGAGACGATGAATAAGCACAAACGGTAAACTGTTCAATCATCCAATTGCCCAATCATTTCTGAAAAAGTGCCATGTTTACTTATTGATTCATTATGTTTACTAATTGCTTCTGAATTTTGCTCTAACCACCGTTCTTTTTGTTTCAAAGCTACTGCTTTACAAAGAGCCTCTTCGAATACCTCTGAAAGTCTTATATTTAACAATTTAGCTTCGTTTAGTAAGTTACGGCTGACGGTTGTATTACAAGATACTTTTTGACGCATTACAATGGCCTCACAAAAAAGGGATGTTGAGTATGCGCTTAAGTTGTGCGCATTTCAAGTGAGCAGGGCTAAGCACGCCAATCTGAACTTATTAACTGAATGGCCGGTTCCTGTTTCCAAAAAGCGGATTAATGAAATGGCCCCTTATCGATTGCACAACAGTCATATTGATTGTAACAACTGCTGTCTCTTAATTGCCTGAAGCTACACTTCAATGAATATCTTTCGAGGATCTGCCTCCCACATAAATGACTGGAAATAAGAATTGTTTTATTGCTTTATACTATCCTAAAAGATAGGTTTTGAGGACTCATTGCTCAATGAGGTGTTGAATATGCGTGAGACTGCCACTTTTCTTGAATTAGCTCTATTAAGCCATTACTCTAGAACAAACTATGCCCTTAATAGGTAATGAGTGCGTTTTTCAAAACTGCCAGTCGCAATCAAAAATGTATTTAAAGTGGGTGACTCTCAAAGCAAACCTATCTTGCATTTTCAATTAGATATCTTTAAACGGGTTGTCATTGCCTGCGTTTCCATCATCGCGCTGTTGGTTATCCACTTTATATTTGAGGGAAACAGTTATACCGTCTGGGTATTGTCTTCTCTCGCGCTTGTCTTTGTTTTATGCTTTGTGCTTGCTAAGTACAAAGATGCTAGCTTAGGAGCCGCGCTCTTTTTGCTGTCGGCTACCATTGTTGTTTGCATGCTCATGTGGCAAAACGATGGGCTGACGGATGAATCAATATTGGCCTTTCCGGCTCTACTTATTTTCGCCATGCTTCTTTCAAATTTTACCTTAGCGGGCTGGCTGTTTTTGATAATGGCAAGCAACGTATTGCTAATTGGGTTAGCAAACGAATTTGGCTGGTATACCAATGCGGTAAACGAGTCCAGTTTGAGTACTGCGATCGTTGTGACCTTAGTATTAGCAATGGTGTGTTTTAGTGTTTATTTGGCATCGTTGAGCACGCATAAACTGATGCTTGAACTCGCCGAAGAAAATCGCAAGGTGGTTAAATCCAAAAAAGAAATAGCGCGCCTACAAAATCATGACCCATTAACCGGCTTGCCGAACCGAGTGCTGGCAGAAGACTTTTTTGGCGAACGTCTCAAAATTGGTTTGCGCGAGGGGTTTGAAACCTCTCTTCTATTTATAGATTTAGATAATTTTAAAAAAATAAACGATACGTTTGGTCATGCTACCGGCGATCAAGTATTAAAAACCGTTGCTACAAGGCTGATCAACGTCGTGCGCGAAACAGACACAGTATGTCGCTTTGGAGGTGATGAATTTGTCGTTGTGGCGTTGCACGAATGTGAAGAGGGACGATATTTACAGTCAGTGTTAGCTGCCAAGCTACTAACGATATTACGAGAGCCAATAATACTGAGTGATAAGCAAGTGTCGTTAACGGTTTCAATTGGTATTGCGGTTTCGCCAAAAGACGCCAGTGACTTTGAGGCGCTTTACCAAATGGCTGATCTTGCCATGTATGCAACCAAGCAAGCAGGCCGCAACAGTTATCAATATTATAGTGAAGATATGAATAACGACAGTGCACGTCAGCTTAAGATTGCCCAAGAGCTGAGGTCTGCAGTGGCAAACAACGAACTTAGACTGCATTATCAAAGTGCACAAGAATTTAAAACCGGTAAGGTCGTCTCTTGTGAAGCTCTGCTCAGATGGACAAACCCAGAGTTAGGTGAAGTGTTCCCGAACGAATTTATTCCCGTCGCTGAACAGTCAGGTAGCATCAGCGACATCGGATTTTGGGTGCTCAATGAGGCGGTTAAAACTTGTAAAAGCTGGCATGATCAGGGTTTTGCTGAGCTTAGCGTAGCGGTTAACGTATCGGCTATTCAGTTTCATCGCGGACATTTTGAAGACAAAGTAAAAGACGTACTCATAGAACACGATTTAGATGGCAAATACCTTATTTTGGAACTGACCGAATCCTTATTATTTGATGTTCAAAACAAGCTACACGATGCAATACATGCGATCACCGATTTAGGTGTACAAATTGCGATAGACGACTTTGGTACGGGTTACTCTAACTTGGGGTATTTGCATAAAAACGACATTAGTATTCTCAAAATTGACATGAGTTTTGTGCGCAAAATTTTGGAGTCTCCAGAGGATGCAGCCATTGTTGAAACCATTATTAATATTTCAAAAAGCCTTGGTCTAATTGTTGTTGCCGAAGGTGTCGAAACAGAAGAGGTCAGAGCAAAACTATTTGATATGGGCTGCACGTTCGGGCAGGGCTATTTTTGGAGCAAACCACTAAGCGAAGTTGATTTTTTGACGTTTATACAAAACTAAGCGACGAAGAGTGGCCTTTTAGCTTTCAGTTAAGCACGAAGCGTGGTGATGTTTTACATATTCCATGATGTTAATGTAACTGTCGGTCCATAAGCTGTCTTTGTTAAGGTGAAGATAATCCAATAAGCTTTGATGTGCCTCATTCGACACGCTCAAATGGTCACCACCAATCCCGTGAAACAGTATATTTATAACGCCACCTTTAGCAGCGTTAGTCTCAACAAAATCAATCATATCTTGTCCGCTTACGTTTTCTGCCATGAAGTTGGTTTCAAACCCATTTTCTAGCCAATTATTGTTGCCTTTAATCGCCACAAACCGCTCGCGCAGGGGATTAACATAATTACCATCTTTGGCGATTTGATCATTACAAGGCACTGTGAATGTTCGCTCTCTGCGGCCATCAATGGCGTGCAAAAAGGCATTAGCAATATGGACTTCTTCAAGCATCTGTTCCACAGTTTTTGTATCGGTGTTGTGATGAGGCTTCACCCAATCTCGGTCAGGGAGGGATTTGCTGCAAGGATGAAATATGGTGTGGTTACCTAATTCATGACCGGCCATTGCGGCAGAGCGCCACTCATTCAATCGTTCAAAAATGGTAGTAGAGTTTAGAGTTAAGTAAAAAGAGGCGTTCAACTGCAGTGCATTTAAAGCAGGAATAGCGTTGTCTAATTGCGATGGTAATGCGTCATCGTAAGAAAGACTCACCGCGGCTCGAAAGGTTTTAGGCCATGTAAATGACATCTATTTCACTCTTTAGTAAAGCTGATTTAGATAGCGGTAAATTAAACTAAAAAGCTGAGCTATTCAACCGGCGATAAGCGCTGGCAATATTGCTCTGTAAAGCAGCAACAAAATGTATGCTTTGTTTGCGCTTGTCTCTTAGCGTTTCTCTGCTACTCTTTGAATCAATCATAGAAAAATAAGAATTGGAAGAAAGATGAAGAATAAGTTATTGAAAAGCACATTAGTTGGCATCGTTTTCATTTTGAGCACCGGCATTTGTGCTGCAAATGCTCAAAGTGAACTCAAAGCTGCAGTTGAAAATGACTATAACGATTACCTTAAAGATTTATTTGTTCACTTTCATCAGAATCCGGAGTTGTCGCTAGTTGAAACAAAAACTGCTGCTCGCCTCGCCAAAGAGCTAGAGCTTGCGGGGTTTGAGGTGGCTACTGGGGTAGGCGTTGAGCTTAACGGTCAGTCACCTAACGGCATTGTCGCTATCATGAAAAACGGTGAAGGTCCGCTGGTAATGATGCGCGCCGATATGGACGGCCTTCCAGTAGAAGAAAAATCAGGCTTAGCATATGCGTCTAAAGCAACTCAAACATCGCCCATAAATGGTGAGATAGTGCCTGTAATGCATGCTTGTGGCCATGATGTGCATATCACGAGTTTAGTGGGTACAGCGCGCTACATGGCAAGTATTAAAGACCAGTGGTCAGGCACCTTAATGTTAATTGGACAGCCTGCCGAAGAGAATCTGTCGGGTGCTAAGCAAATGATGGACGCAAATATATGGGATACCTTTGGACAGCCAGACTATGCGCTGGCGTTTCATGTTAGCTCGGCCGGTCCCACAGGCATGGTTAATGTCGTAGAGGGCTCCCCGTATGCCGGCGCTGACAGTCTCGACATTGTCATCCACGGTGTAGGGGCGCATGGCGCAAGTCCGCACTCTGGTAAAGATCCTGTTGTGCTTGGCTCGCAAATTGTTTTAGCATTGCAGACATTAGTATCACGCGAATTGAGCCCTCGAGAGCCTGGAGTAGTTACCGTTGGGTCGTTTCAAAGCGGTAACATCCACAATATAATTTCAGACCGAGCTGAATTAAAACTCACTGTTAGAAATACTAATTTAGATACTCGCAAAACGCTTATTGACGGTATTAAACGCATTTCCGAAAATATGGCTCGCGCAGCAGGTATGCCCGAAGATAAACTGCCCGAAATAACTATTTCCTCTAGCACGCCCCCGACTGTTAACAATGCCGAACTAGCGGCAAGATTAAAAAGCGTGTGGATGGAGCATATGGATGCCAGTTCAATTCATAGTAATGAACCAAGTGGTATGGGTGCCGAAGATTTCCCTTACTTTACTACTGAGCCTGAAATAAAGAGCGTTTACTGGGCTATAGGTGGTAGCAGCCCAGAAGATTGGGCGGCTTCGCAAAGTGGTGAAAGACAGATCCCCTCGCATCATAGTCCTTATTTTAAAGTGCAGCCTGAATCTGTAAAAGTTGGCGTAGAAACAACAGTGCTGGCGCTTTTGGATCTGCTGCCTAGAAAATAAGTGATGGTGATCGCGGCTAGCTAACTTTTACCTAAAGTAGTGCAATGCTGTTTGCTTTGTTCATGATTTCCCAAGAAAGTATTCTATTTCGTCACTTGTGCTGATGGGCTTTTGCTTGTGTATGCTTTGTTATGCACTTTGTTCCGATGCATATCTCACTGAATATGAGCGGCATACCGGCTTCGTTATGAATTGTCAGAACAAGTAGGGCATTGTGGATTGGGTTTGACAATAAAGCGCTCCCAAGTTGAATTCATCGCATCAAACATTTGCAGTGTATTGATGGGAGCGCTGCCAAAGTCGCAGAGTATCTTTATTGCTTCGTTCGCTTGGCTGGCACCAATAATACCAACAACAGGTGACATCACGCCAGATTCTACACAGCTTAAGTTTTGTTCCCCAAAAAAAACGCTCAGGCAACGATAACAGGCAGTTCTGAGTGCGGGGATCACGCAAAAAATATGCCCTTCCATACGAATAGCCGCGCCAGACACCAGTGGGATGCCGACTCGATAGCACATTTCATTTAAGGCGTTGCGGGTCTCCAAATTGTCGCTGCAGTCTAACACTAAGTCGTGTGCTAAAAGTAATGAAGCGAGTTGCTCATGATCTTGTCGTTGATCAAGTGTGTGTATGTCTACATACCGATTCATCTTGCTCAAAGTGTCCTTTGCGGAAGCAACTTTCTTTTTGCCGATGCTGTCTTCACTGTGCAAAACTTGGCGCTGTAAATTGGTCGTTTCAACTATGTCATCATCGACGATAGTAATTTTTCCTATTCCTGCAGCGACTAAATATTGCGCTGCAGCGCAGCCTAAACCGCCTACTCCGATCATCAAGATCCGGCTGTTCATTAGGATTTCTTGTTTGTCTAAATCAAAGCCAGCCAATAATATCTGGCGGCTATATCGCATGGCTTGGGCGGTACTCAGTGTCTTGTTTGTCATGTAATTATCTAGTCAATTATGTATGGTCAAACGCAAAGCTACTGCGCTAATACTCTCAAAGCTTGAGCCATTGTCCTATCTATTTATTAAGGATCTTCATATTACTATGGCACTTCTCAGTATTTGCTTGATAAAAAGTGGGTTAAAGTCCCCCCGCATCTTGTCGATACCTTGTCATTGACGCGTGGTGTTTATTTAATGATTTCCATGCCGTTTTATCCGACGCAACGCTCTTGCTTAGCAATAAAATTAATAGCCTTAGTTATTTACATTAAACTCGGACGGAGCCCACGTTATCAGGCGTGCTAAAACCATAAATATGCAAAGTATGACTGGTATTTCCGCCGTCTCAGTTTATGTCTGCATAGACAACTTGGCTATCTCGCTTAGGCCTTGCTAGATTTCCATCTGTAGTGATGTTAATTATTTACATCAGGAAGAATATTATGAAAACACGTTTAGCACTCCTTATTTGCGCTGCCTCAGGTCTAAGCTCAACGATTTCTGGCGCGGCTATGGCGCAAGATTCAGTTTTTAAATCGCTGCAAAATGCGATTGCTCAGGGCAATACCGACCTCACTATGAGATATCGCTACGAGAGAGTCGACCAAGACAATATCGACAAAACGGCGAATGCATCAACTTTGTTGACTCGCTTAAGTTATAAGAGTGACAGTTTAAATGGCTTTTATGGGGTATTCGAAGTTGATAATATTTCGTCAATAGGCAATGAAAATTACAACAGCACGGTCAATGGAAACGGTCAATATCCGGTGGTGGCTGACCCGACTCTCACAGAAGTCAACTTAGCATATATTGGATATCGTACAGGCGATGTCGAATTATCTTTTGGTCGTCAGCGTATCAATCATAACGACCAGCGGTTTGTGGGCGGTGTTGCTTGGCGTCAGAACGAACAAACCTATGACGGTTATCGCGTTCAATATGGCGCAAATGAAGGCTTAAAGCTTGACTATAGCTTTATTTATAACGTGAATAGAATTTTTGGTCCTGACAGTCCAAATGCTGATTTACATGGCGATATTCATTTGCTCAACGTCAACTATCCAATTAACAAAGCACACAAATTGTCGGGTTATGCTTATGAACTGGACTTTGATACGGCGGCTGCCATTTCAACACGCACAGTCGGCATGAGCTATGACGGCAACATTTCTAATGTTAAAATTTATGCCGCTTATGCTTCGCAAACAGAAACAGGCAACAACCCCACGGATTTTTCAGCTCAATACTTGGCTTTAGAAGTGCTGGTGAAAGTATCGGTTGTTAATCTTGGGGTAGGCTATGAATCATTAGGCAGTGATAATGGCAAAGGTTTTACTACACCTTTGGCAACGCTTCACAAATTCCAAGGTTTTGCAGATAAATTCTTAAATACTCCAGGGACTGGCGTAAACGATTTGTATTTTAAAGCGTCTGGTAAAGTGGGCAAGCTTGCACTAACGGCTGTTTGGCATCAACTAAGTTCCGACCAAGGCTCAATTGATTATGGCAACGAGTTAAACCTTATCGCGAATTACCCTGTGGCAGACAAAGTCGGCCTGCTTGTTAAATATGCCAATTACAGCGCTGATGAATTATCAGTAGACACTAACAAGTTATGGGGAATGCTTACCTTTAAATTCTGAACATATGCATACAGTGACTCATTAGCTCAATTAGCAGACAGTATATGAAGCCATTCAGTCTATCATCGACTATCTCCATATAAGGTCGGCATTGCTGACGCAAGAGACCTCGTCAAAAGGCTAGGCGTTTTATTCTTTCTATCTGCAATTGCATACGCTAAGCTTAGCGTCTCAAGCAAGTGAGCAGCGTTTCACTTCATCGACCTTCAACCATACAGTACCCATGAGAACGACACTGCCTAGCCTATGAAAACTATCGATTTACGCAGCGATACCGTTACCAAACCTGTCATCGCCATGAAGCAAGCTATGCTTGAAGCTGAGTTAGGTGATGATGTGTATGGTGAAGATCCCACCGTAAATAGACTGGAAGAAAAAGCGGCTTTGCTACTGGGTAAAGAGGCGGCAATATTTTGTGCTAGCGGTACCCAAAGTAATCTGATCGCTCTGATGGCCCATTGTCAGCGCGGCGACGAGTATATTGTTGGTCAGGATGCACATACCTATAAATATGAGGCGGGCGGCGCAGCGGTGCTTGGTAGCATACAGCCGCAGCCAGTGTTGGTGGAAGCAGATGGCACCCTTAACCTAGACACCGTTGAGCATGTTATCAAACCCGATGATCATCATTTTGCCAAAACCAAATTACTGTGTTTAGAAAACACGATAGGCGGGAAAGTACTGCCTATGGCGTATGTTGATCAGGCAAAAGCGCTGGTCGATGAGTATCAACTTGGGTTTCATCTGGATGGGGCCCGCCTATTTAACGCAGTGGTTGCTCAGCAGCTCGATGTGGCAAAAATGACGAAGCATTTTGACTCTATTTCGATTTGTTTGTCAAAAGAACTAGGCGCGCCAATAGGCTCTGTATTAGTTGCCAATGCAGATATTATTCGTAAGGCGCGGCGTATAAGAAAAATATTAGGCGGCGGTATGCGTCAGGCGGGTATGCTAGCGGCAGCAGGTATCTACGCTTTAGATAATCATTGTCAGCGTTTACATGTTGATCATGAGAATGCGACAGCATTGGAAAAAGGCCTGTCCAGCATCGATGCGATTAGACTTCATGGCAGTGCACAAACGAATATGGTGTTTTTTACGGCGCATAGGCAACAACAGCTTATTGATTTTCTGGCCACTAAAAATATCATTATTAGCAACGCTAAGGTGATACGCTTAGTCACGCACCTTGATTGCAGTGCATCTGACATCGATACAGTGATTGCGGCAATCAGGCAGTTTTACGATAACAGTACAAAATAGACGTGCTGTTAAAGAACAAATAAATTAAATAACTGGATATATGGCTAAATCACCTTTAGAAAAATTATTAGAGAGACATCCGCAACTCATTCATAGTGAAAACATGAAAGTGACTTCTCATGTGCAGCGAGAAGCCGAAGATTGGTGGTTAAATACCTTTATGTTAGAAGGTTATGACGTGCCGTTTAAATATAAGCGAAAAAAACGCTATAAATCTTTGCAAGGTGAATTGGTGAACGTAACTTATTACCCAAGCACAGAAGAAATCGCCGACCTGCACTTTGAATATATGAAGGTAGTTAGACTGAAAAAAAGTTAAATGGCGCAAGTCAAAAATGTGCGCCATCAAGCAGAAACATCGGTCCTTCAATTATCAAACATCAACGAGTGCCATAATATGACTATGGGAAGCGCATGAAACCAGCCACACAAGCCGCTTTTTGGATGCTCGGTGCCATATTTAGCTTTACCACGATGGCGATTACTGGGCGTGAACTTAGTGCTGGGTTTGATACCTTTGAGATCATGCTACATCGTTCGGTTATCGCCTTGTTTATCGTTTTGGTGCTGATTTATGCGACGGGAAGCTATCGGACGATCGGAATAAGCGCATGGCGTACTCATCTCGTTCGTAATGTATTTCACTTCACTGGACAAAATCTTTGGTTTTATGCCTTGGCTGTGATCCCACTAGCGCAAGTTTTTGCACTTGAGTTTACCACTCCCCTTTGGGTAATTTTATTGTCACCGCTGTTATTGGGTGAGCGTCTTACAATGATACGAATAGTGGCAGCTTTGATGGGCTTCGTTGGTATTTTGATTGTTGCACGACCTGATATGGGTAGCCTGCATCCGGGTGTGCTAGCTGCTGCGGCTTGCGCGGTGTTTTTTGCATTGACGTACGTGTTCACAAAGCGCCTGACGCGTACTGAGAGTATTTCGGCAATTATGCTCTACCTGTGTGCTATGCAGCTTATTTTTGGTTTAGTGTCAGCCGGATACGATGGCGTTATTGCGATACCAAGCTTGTCTGATATGCCCTTACTCATACTCCTTGCCATTTGCGGGTTGTTGGCACACTTTTGCATCACCAAAGCACTAACATTGGCTCCTGCAACCGTGGTTGCTCCATTTGATTTCGCTCGTTTACCTATAATTGCTGTCGCAGCAATGTTGATTTACAACGAGTCCATAGATGCTTATGTGTTGCTTGGCGCGATCATCATATTTGCTGGTAACTATCTCAACATCTGGTTTGAGACGCGCAACAAAGACAAAAGCTAAGACCTTAATAGAACATAAAGGTAATTATCTCTTGTTGCACTTGGCCTTGTTTTGCTCATTACAGAATAGGTTACCACTACTTTTTTATTTACGCTTGAGCACGCCGCGTACATTGCCTACAATAACGCACTTCTATTTATCAGAGCTCGCTCATATGAACGACACCAATTCTTTACCCGCTTTACCAGATCGCTTATCAGGAAATCCTCGCAGCCCACATCATGTTGAAGAGGTTTTTAAGCATGACATTGGTATTTTGTTAAATGGTAAAGAGCGAAATGACGTCGAAGAATATTGCATAAGTGAAGGCTGGGTAAAAATACCTTCTCTTAAAGCACTAGACCGCCGTGGGCAACCGCTTTTGATTACTTTAAAAGGTGTGGTTGAGGCGTTTTATAAGTAAGTCTTAAGAGTCTATCACTACTCGATTTCGGCCTTGTTGCTTAGCGGCAAATAGGGCCGAGTCAGCGCGTTCAATGAGTGAAACGATACTGCGATCCGTATTATGCTTATAGCTAGCAACGCCGATAGATACCGTAATTGGCGGTAGCCCTTTATCAATGGCTTGTCCATCATTGGCTATGTCAGTACATATCCTGTCAGCTATTTCTTGTGCCGATTTTGCTTTGATGCCCTCTAATATGACCACAAACTCTTCTCCGCCATAGCGGCCTACTGAATCATCATTGCGCAAAATCGATTTGATTCTTTGTATGGCTGCGATCAGCGCAGCATCTCCCGCCGCATGGCCAAAGTTGTCATTTACTTGCTTAAAGTGGTCAAAATCGATGAATAATAATGCAAAATCAGCTCCTCCTTTAAGGGCGCTTGCATGGACCAACTCTAAGCGACGGTCGAGTTCTCCGCGGGTCATTGCACCGGTTAAATGGTCAGTTTTTGCACGTAAATGAGCCACATCTCTTTGCGCCTGAGTTTGCGAGATGTTTCTTGCTAATTCAGTGAACAAGAAGCTACATGCATAGACTAATGTCGCTGGATATAACCAGCGCGCCGCTGCAGTCCAAACCGAGTCAACATAAGATGTTGCGCCAAGCCATACCGTCATAATCAGCACTGGTCCCCATGATAACAGCAATACCATCGAGGCGCGGTGGCCTTGCCAAAGGCCAGCCAGCGCGCTGCCTAAGATCATCACTATAATGCCTACCATAAGGGCATTGCTGTAGTGAGATATGCCTGAATAGATGAGCGGGTTTGGTATGATGCTGAGCAATAATACTGTGCCTATCAGACCGAATAAGAGTAAGAGTATCGGCCATAAAATAGGGTGTCTTTCTTTGAAGCCAAGAAAGCGTGCGAGGCCCCAGCCAATCATCATTGATGCACTAATCCCAGCAATGCGTTGTATGTGCCATTCGCGCAATAACCAATAGCCGCCGGGTAGCTCGAGCAGGGTGCCGTTGTTTACCATAACAAAGAGTAACGCCATCGACATCCCGGCCGCGAACATAATAAACGTCAGTCGTTGAATCATTAACGCCAAACCAAGGGCCGCTAAAGTCATCGCAAATAAAGTGCCTTCGGTTAGCGAAGTCACCCGTACTTGTGTCAGTACTGATTTACGTAATTGTGCTTCGGTACTGATACCAGCCTTAATGGCGAACGCCAGTTTTGCGCTATTGCATACCAAAATGATATCGCCAACCGATATTGGCTTATCGATTGTGTAGACCGCCAAATAAGCAGGCCAGTTTGGGTCAACTTGCGTATGACCGGCTTTGTGCCAAGTCCATGCAGATAAGCCAGGTAGCTGCGTAGCTGACTCAAAGTAAAATGCACTCTCTAGGTAGAACACCGTGGTTTCAGCTGTCACTAAGGGGCTAAGTACTTCAAGCTGCCACAAAGCTGTTTCGTCAGACCAACTGTGATTATATTGAGTGATGGATTCGGCGTTTTGCTCGCAACTGCCCATGTTAGTAGCTTTAAATTGTGATGGATTAACCTTTATTTGTCCGGGGTGGGCCAGTGCAGAGCTAACAAAGAACATCAAACATGCCGCAATCAAAGCGAGGTATAGTGTGCGTATTGGCGCCCGATTCTGAGCATTAGAGTGAGATTTCACAGGCTAATAAGCACCACAGGAGAGCTTCGATTTAATATGTTCTTGTACATTTAAAAGAATCCTCATATAAGTAGTGTTTGCCCGAGCGCCTAAGGTAAACCAAGAGGGTTGTGTATTCAATAAGTATCTATTTGCTGAAGAATTGCGCGATAAGGGTGACCACAATCTCTCCACAAATATTTAGGCGTTCGCGGATTTTATTATTGGCTTTGCTTTACTAATAATAAAAAATCTTCTGAGTTAATCGGCTTGCTCCAAAAGTAACCCTGCCCATAGGTGCAGCCTATGTTGAGCAACTGAACTTTCTGTTGTTCAGATTCAACCCCTTCAGCAACTACTTTCATACCCAGTGTTTTAGCCATGTTGATAATCATCTCTACAATCGCTAAATCTTTCTGGGATTCGAATATTTTATTAATAAAGCTGCGATCTATTTTAAGAATATTGATATCGTTTTCATGCAGGTAACCTAGGTTGGAATAGCCGGTACCAAAATCATCTATCGCGATGCGAACCCTGAGGTCGGTGATTTTTTGCAATGCGCTGTTAAAATTACTCTGCATATCAAATAATACCGATTCGGTTAGTTCAAGAATCAAATACTCGCCGTTTAAATCAAATTCTTGAAGTACCGATTTTACTTTGTCTTCAAAACTCTCTCGATGAAACTGAATAGCTGAAACATTCACCGCCACCGATAGATTTGAAAACCCCTGCTGATGCCATGTTTTACATGTTTTAACGGCTTCTCGAAGCACCCAATAACCTATTTCGCCGATAAACCCAGATTGTTCCGCAATTGGAATAAATTCAGTCGGAGAGATTTCGCCTAATTCGGGATGGTGCCAGCGAATAAGTGCTTCTGCGGCGATAATTTCTTGAGTGTCTATTTGTTGTGTACTCTGATAGTGCAGTCTAAACTCTTGCTTTGTTAGCGCGGCTCGCAAATCTTGGGAAATTCTTAATTGACGAGCACTGTCTTTGTTCATATCGGCATTAAAATATTGATAACTGTTACGACCTGCGCGTTTCGTTGCGTACATAGCAAGGTCCGCTTTTTGGTATAGCTCTGCAAAACTGCTTGCTTGTGCCGGGGCCACAGAAATACCAATGGATACAGTGGGCGAGATGTTATTGGCTTCAAGTTTAATAGGAGCGCTCACTACTTGGATGATTTTTTCTGCCAGTGCTGAATAATGCAAAGGAGCACCTTCGTGTTCGTGCATGGCAACGATAACAAATTCATCGCCGCCAAAGCGACAAACCGTATCAGTTTCGCGCACACAATCCATTAGTCTTTCAGCCACCGTTATTAGCACGGTGTCTCCTGCTGCATGACCAAGGGTGTCGTTGACCGTTTTAAAATTGTCTAAATCAATAAATAGCAGTGAAGTCTCAAAACCCTCTCGGGAGCCAATTTTTAAACGCTCCCTGACAACCATTTCTGCCATCGCTCGATTAGGTAAGCCGGTTAGTGGGTCGTGATTTTGTAAATGAATAATTTCTTGCTTTGATTGCGTGACCTTTTGGTTTTCGGCGGCTAAGTCGATCAATAATTTTTGCATGTTTAAAAACGCTAAATACACACCGATACTGACCATGATAAGCACTAACACAAGCACCATGGCGGTGTTTAAATCGGAAGGCTCCACTTTATTGGTGTAAAAGCCATATTGATTTGCAAAACCATTTAGCAAGATATTGCAGCAAACAATTATCAGCAGCCATCGAGCTAAGCTAAAGCTCGAAACCAACATGGCAAAAACGAGAAAGCCTGGGAATGCCACTATCGCTTCGTCATTTAGCCCTTCGCTGCGCCACATGAAAATACAGGCCGTTAGCGTAATACTAATGAAAAACAGCGATGTGCCTAGCTTCGGGTCGTGATGCTTTGCTAAATAGTAACTGGCTAGCAGTACGCCGATATTGACAGCAAAAACACTGACCGCAAACATCACATTGGTGGCTAAGAAATACAGCGCGAGAAGCGCCGCACAGATGATGCTAGCAACCACCACCTGCTTGAATATGGGCAGTTGAAATTGCACGATTGGTTTACCGTTTGAATCAGGCGCTTTAAAAATTTTAGCGGTCTTTAGTAAAATGTGTTTTATATTCAAAGGGTAGGCATCAATTAAACGTTAACGTGTACAATAGGACGAAGTAAATTAGATTTCAAGATAACTTCATAAAATGCCGTGCATCAGTCGCAAAAGCGACTAGCATGAATACAGTTCCAAACGCATTGTTAACGAAGGTATCGTTAGTTAGCAAGAACTTAAGGTAATATAACAAGCCCTTTTTTTATTTTATGCAGGCGGATTATGAACTACATTATTTTGGTTATTGGCATTGGTTTAGTCTTATTTTTATTTTATCGAAACGCGAATATGAAAAAGCAAGCGCTCGAAAATAAAGGCGTTGGCGATACCTTTTTAGCTCAAAACAAATTGCAAGATGGCGTATGTGAAACCGATTCGGGTTTGCAATATAAAGTGATGCTTAAAGGCCATGGAACAAAGCATCCAGTCTCTAGCTCAACCGTGAAGGTGCATTATCATGGCACACTTTTAGACGGTAGCGTATTTGATAGCACTATCGCCAGAGAACAAGCGATCAGCTTTCCGTTAAATCAAGTTATCAAGGGATGGACTGAAGGCCTTCAGTTGATGGTTGTGGGCGACAAATTTAAGTTTTTTATTCCAGCGCATCTTGGGTATGGCAACAGGGCTGCCGGAAAAATTTCGGCAGGCTCTGTGCTTATTTTTGAAGTTGAGCTACTTGACATTCAGTAGCTTGCGCTCAAATACCTAGCGGTATACCCAGTGTAAAGAAGCCTACCAGTAATATGGTCCAAACGATTAAAAACGCAAACGAGTATGGAACCATAATCAACAGCATATCGCCAAAGCCCATATCGGGTTTGTATTTGCGCATAAAGGCTAAAATAACCCCCGCGTAAGCCATCATTGGCGTGATGATATTGGTTGAAGAGTCTGCGACTCTGAATGCCGCCGCCACAAAATCTGGCGTCATAGCAGGGTTAACGAAATAAAGCATTGGTACAAATATTGGGCCAAGCAACATCCATTTTGAGGTTAAGCCACCAATAAATATGTTGATGATGGCAGTGGTTAGTATGAAGCCAATTAGCAACAACACTGGGAACTCTTGTAAGCCTAAAGCCTGCAAAAACTCTGCGCCTAGAAAGGTGATCCAAGTGCCCAAGCCACTATAGCTGAGCAATCCTAAAAAGTTATACGTAAAAAAGGTGAGTACCAAAATGTAGCCCATGGTGTTCATTTGCGCAACCATCGCCTCAACCACATGCCAAACGCTTTTAAAACGGCCGGTGGCTACGCCGTAAAATACACCGGTGACAACAAAAAACAGTGATATGAGTAAGATGATATTATTCATATACGGTCGAACAAGCGCACCTGATTCGTCAATATACCCAGCAAGCGGCCCGGCGGCTAAACCAAATATCATTAGCATGGCGACTATGGTGCCGATGCCTGCTGCGCGCAAACCACGCTGCTCTTCCGGGGTAACGCTAAACTCTCCGGGGTTGATGTCTTTAGGGATAACGTAGTCGCCCCCATCGAGCTTTGGCTCAACAAATCGCTTGGTTACCCAAAAACCAGTGGCACTAAGCACAAAAGTTGAAACCACAATAAATATCCAGTGCATGGTAATGGGGTTTAATGCATCACCTGCAACATTTTCAAAAGGCACGCCTTGCGCTTCAGCAAATACCTGTGCATTTAAGCCAATGATGGCGTCTACCGGCCCAGGAATAACATTGGCGCTAAAGCCTGCCGATACTCCTGCAAAGGCTGCGGCCATGCCGATTAGCGGATTGCGCCCCAGACCGGCATAGAGCAGCCCAGCTAATGGTATCAGTACTAAGTAACCGGCATCGGTAGCAATAGAGCTTAAAATACCAATTAGCACAAGTAACAGTGGAAGAAGGCTTTGCGGTATGTGAGCGCCTGCGCGCTTTATCAAAGCACCAAATAAGCCAGAGTTTTCAGCAACTCCCACGGCCATCATCACAATCAGAATGACCCCTAGTACACCGCTGCCAAAAGCCAGCCAGTTAGCTAATAGTGCATTGTCAAAAATCCACTGCATGTGCACGGCTTGATGCATGCCCAAAATCTGATGCTGCACGGCTTCGCCGCCCGCGCCAGGGGTTTCAAATGTGTAACCCGACATTAATACTGTTAGGAGGTAAGCGGCAGGGTAAAACGCCATAAAGATAATAACGGGGTCAGGGATGCGTTTACCGGCACGCTCTACAAAACTGCCTAAGGAATTTGAATTTAATGCCATTTACTTAGCTCTTTGTTGGGTGCACTGCATTTGCGCAGTGCGGGAGGGCTTGTCTTTGTTGCTTGAAGGATAAACAATGTGCATGATCTATTCAATTGATAGTGCGGGTATTTTTTAAAGCCTGTTTGCGTCGCATAGCTAATCGAAAATCATTGGTAATGTGCCTGAAAAATGCTCTCAACACGCCCAACGAAGGCTCCGGTGACAAACCCTGAGATAGCCGAATAATCTGCCAATAGTAAAAACCTACTTGACCATAACCATTGATCGCTTTGATTAAATTTAATGGGCTGTTATTGCCCCAAAAGCCTTTACCCAATACTAATTTGTGCTCATAGTCATCGAGTTGTTCCACAGTCTCTTGCATCAACTGATTGGCACAATCTGCTTGAGTGCAAAGTGGACGAGCCAAACCAATCACATCGACTTCTCCATTTTGAAGCGCGCGCTGCATAACCGCTCTGCTTCTGAAGCCTCCTGTAATCATTACCGGAACGCTAGCTTTTGCCTTTATTTGCTCTGCATACTCAATGAAGTAGGCTTCTCGGCGACGTGTACTGTCTCTGACCTCGGTGGCTTCTACGCCTAACAAACTCATTTGTTCGTAAGTGCCACCAGATATCTCTAGTAAATCAATGCTGTCTTGACCCAGCCATGTAGCGACTTGAATACACTCTTCAAGTGTAAAGCCGCCTTTTTGAAAGTCGGCAGAATTTAGCTTTACCGATATCGGAAACTCAGCGCCTACCGATAAGCGAACCCCTTGGATGATGGTGCGGATAATACGCGCGCGATTTTCTAGTGAACCGCCCCACTGATCGTGTCGCTTGTTGGTGTTTGGCGATAAAAACTGGCTGAGTAAGTAGCCGTGTGCGCAATGGATTTGCACCCCGCCAAAGCCGGCCTCTTTAACCAATTCTGCTGAACGCACAAAACGTTGAATAACATCCAAAATATCTGCTTCTTGCATCGGCTTAGGCTTGCCAAAGTTACCCAGAATATCTAACTGAACGTCAGAAGGTGAGAGGGGTTTCGCATTGACTAAGCGCGCGCACTGGCGACCAGGGTGACTCAACTGCACCCAACACTGATTGCCATTGCTTTGCGCTGCTTTTGCCCAGCTCTTAAACAAATCCAAGTGGACATCATTTTCTAGCACAACGTTGCCTGAACGCTCTAGATATCGAGCATCAATCATCACGTTGCCAGTAAATAAAAGGCCTGTGCCGCCTTGTGCCCACACTTTATATAGGTGATTGAGTGCAGGTGTTGGTTGGCCAAGAGCGCTCGCTAAACCTTCTGTCATAGCGCTTTTGGCGATTCGGTTTGGCAAGTTCACACCGCAGTTAAGCGTTAGCATAGTGGATAATGGATTGCTCAATGTTTTTGCCCTCGGGTAGTCCGTTTGTCTAAGGTTTTTACTGCGGTATGACTATCTGCGGCGGGCGTCTTTAAAGGATGCTGCACCTCTAAAAAAGGCACAGCACTCATAAAACGCGCTTACTTGCGGGTAACTACCCATAGTGCGTGAATGATACCTGGTAAATAGCCAAGTACACATAATACGACGTTGATGATGAAGTCTTTACCTAATCCTTTATTGATAAGTACGGCGATAAACGGCAAAAATATTGCCAGTATGATCATAACTAAATTACTCATTGGTATTCCCTTTTTGTAGCTTATTGTTGGCTTATACAAAGCGCAGCTAAGCTTTTATTTTAATGTGACATCGTCCTATCTGATATTAGCTCTAATGTAAATCCTAGGTCGATACTCGTTGGTGTGTAACGTTCTGACTTGCTTTGACACGTTTGTTGTTCACGCCAGAACCGTCTATAGAATAGTCGTTTTTATGGATGGACGCAAAAGCTTGTGTTTCAGAGATATAGAGGGTTGCCTTTATTTATACATGAAGTTTACTATCCTGAACCCTGAACCCTGAACCCTGAACCCTGAACCCTGAACCCTGAACCCTGAACCCTGAACCCTGAACCCTGAACCCTGAACCCTGAACCCTGAACCCTGAACCCTGAACCCTGAACCCTGAACCCTGAACCCTGAACCCTGAACCCTGAACCCTGAACCCTGAACCCTGAACCCTGAACCCTGAACCCTGAACCCTGAACCCTGAACCCTGAACCCTGAACCCTGAACCCTGAACCCTGAACCCTGAACCCTGAACCCTGAACCCTGAACCCTGAACCCTGAACCCTGAACCCTGAACCCTGAACCCTGAACCCTGAACCCTGAACCCTGAACCCTGAACCCTGAACCCTGAACCCTGAACCCTGAACCCTGAACCCTGAACCCTGAACCCTGAACCCTGAACCCTGAACCCTGAACCCTGAACCCTGAACCCTGAACCCTGAACCCTGAACCCTGAACCCTGAACCCTGAACCCTGAACCCTGAACCCTGAACCCTGAACCCTGAACCCTGAACCCTGAACCCTGAACCCTGAACCCTGAACCCTGAACCCTGAACCCTGAGCCCTGAACCCTGAACCGTGCAGCTATGAGCCATGACATAGCGAAGGATATATTTTGACGAACATACAAAAAGTATTGACTCTATAGTTAGCTTTAGAGTTTATAATGCAAAAATGAAAACAAAAAATCGTTACAAAATAGGCGAACTCGCTAAACTTACCGGTATGACCGTCGAAGCTATTCGCTTTTATGAAAGTAAAAACTTAATACAGGCAAGCGACCGTTTGCCCAGTGGCTATCGTATTTTCAATGCTCATGAGTTAGATAAGCTGTGGTTTGTCAGACGGGCAAAAGCAGTTGGCTTTTCACTAGATGAGATCAGTGAGTTGCTCGAACTTCGCTTGCATCCAAACGATCATTCTTGTCAAGAAGTGAAGCAGGTTACCGCTGACAAGATGGCGCAAATTCAAGAAAAAATTGATGAACTACAAAGTATTCATTCGTCGCTCAATACTCTGCATCAAGCATGCTGTGGAGGTCCAGAAAGTGCCGAACACTGTACCATTTTACAAATACTCAATTCGGAAGCGAAGCTATGAATGAATTTAGCTTATTTGCTCATTACTTTGTCGCCTTATTTATCGAATCGGCGCCATGGCTATTATTAGGCTTACTGATTGCTGGCGTGATGCACGAGTTGGTGCCGGTGGACATTCTGCAAAAACATATGGGTAGCAATAGCTTATCGTCAATTACAAAAGCTGCCTTGATTGGCGCGCCTCTCCCGCTTTGTTCATGTGGCGTTATCCCCGCGGCATTAGGCCTGCGACGCAGCGGCGCGAGTAAATCGTCCACGGTTTCTTTTTTGGTTGCCACGCCTGAAACCGGCGTAGACTCTGTATCAGTTTCGTATGCGCTATTAGGCCCAGTATTTGCTGTTGTGCGTCCGATTGCGGCAATCTTAAGCGCGATTTATGCGGGTGTATTGGTGAAGTTGTTCGATAAAGACGAAGCCTTAGCTGTGGAGAATGCGCCTGTTCAATCTGACAGTTGCTGTAATAAACAGAAAACCAGTTGCTGCGAAACAGCAGAGCCATCAAAATCAAAAAGTGTGTCGGTTTGGCAAAAAAGCCTAAGTGTGCTGTCATTTGCCTCGGGTAAATTGCTGTCTGATATTACCTTTTGGTTGCTTCTTGGTTTGAGCATGGCCGCGCTTATCCAAACCTTTGTTCCCACCGATTTTTTAACCCAGTGGGGCGATGGTTTTGTTGCGATGTTGGTGATGGCCTTAATTGGGATCCCTATGTACATTTGTGCCACAGCGTCTACTCCTATAGCGCTTGGGTTTTTAGTCGCAGGCTTGTCACCGGGTGCGGTGCTCGTATTTATGCTAGCCGGCCCTGCAACCAACGTATCGACTATGGGTATGATTGGCAAAGAAATGGGTAAGCGCACCCTAGCACTTTATTTATTTGCGGTGGTGAGCGCGGCAATGACCTTGGGTTACGGCCTCAACCTCTTGTGGGCGACCATGCAATGGGCCCTGCCTAGCTCTCAAATTAACACCCACGAACATAGCGCTATCGAGTGGTTATATTATCTCAGTGCATTCATTATGGCGGCCTTAATGTTAAGAAACCTATTATTGAAGTATGCGGGCTCTGCTCTTAGAAAATCTCCAACAAGTTAGGGTATCAAATACTTTAGCTCAGCGATTAATAAGGAGCTACTAGGGTGACCAAAAAGAAAACATTGCGGGTAACGATTGTTGCCTATCCTGGGATGACAATGCTCGACGCAATTGGGCCTAACGATGTGCTAGCGAACAGCCCTCATTTTGATGTGGAGTGGGTAAGTACAAGCATCGACGAGCTTGTCAACGACCATGCAAATTTGCAGTTAAGTGCTTTGAAGCACTACACAACAGTTGCAAGCACCGACATTTTGTTGATCCCCGGCGGCGCGGGTGATCATGCCTTGATGCAAAATACCGAATTTTTGGAATGGATAAAGACTATCGATCAGACAAGCGTGTTAACCACCGCCGTCTGCACCGGTAGCTTAGTCTTAGCAAAAACCGGCTTGTTAACAAATCATAAAGCTTGTACTCACTGGGCTTGCTTAAACGAACTCAGTGATTTTGGCGCACAGCCTGTTCGCCAGCGCTTTGTGCGAAGTGGCAAGTACGTAACTGCATCGGGTGTTTCTTCGGGTATCGATATGGCCTTATATTTAGTCAAATCACTCATTTCTAAAACTCATGCCCGAGACCTGCGTTTTGGCATCGAGTACTTTCCGAATCAATATCATCTGCTATCAAGCTACAGTTTACCGAGACGCTACTTAGACAAGCTCGCAACGCGCTTTCACAATGTGTTTTCATTGGCTCGCAGTAGGTTCGATAAAAGTTAAGAGGAGTACTTCAATAGCAAGGTCAATAAATTGCAGAAAGTTATCCTCGCATTCGCTTGTGACGACATCACTTACATGTTATCTAAATACACCCGTGCCGATATTGTAGAAAAAAATGAATATAAACAAACAAATCCTTGATTTTGATATTGCTTTACATGGTCTGGTTAGCGGGATTGAAATTCTTGATGCCATTTCTCCCATGAACTTCAAAGCTCAAAAACAAGCCTTTTTTGCTAGTAATTATGCCGTTGAGCCAGAATTTGTTTATAAGCAAAATACTTTAAATGCATTTGCCCTAAAGCGCCGATTATTTAATCTACCCATAGAGACACTGGGAGACGACGATCTAGTTTATTTGTATACAGGCGTAATCAATTCGTTTGTGGATAAGATTGATCAGGTGGTTTCCATCGGCTCCAATGATTTTATTTATGATTCATTTCGCTACTATGGTGAGCCCTCTGAAAAAGACCTTCGTAATGCCTCATTTGTGCTGCATTTACCCAATGAAAAGCAGGCACAAGATGCACTGCTCGATGCCGCTACCATTGAGACATATCTGCGTGAGTTTGCAGTCCAGCATGGTTATGAGCACAGCGTTAAACTTGATGAGAATATGATTGCTAACGCACTAGTGTCGGGTACTACCGTTAAAATAAATACGCAGGCTAAAGTCAATAGAATGGATATGAAAGCCTTGGCACACCATGAGTTAGGGGTGCACTTAGCCACCACCTTAAATGGTCGTCAGCAGCCACTTAGGATCCTATCATTAGGCTGCCCAGCAAATACCAAAACCCAAGAGGGCTTAGCGATTCTGAGTGAATATATGGCGGGCTGTTTGACCGTTGGGAGACTTCGTAACCTAGCGCTTCGGGTAATGGCCGTCAGCTCTATGATTAAAGAGAAGAGTTTCAAGGCAACATTTTTACTGCTCAAAGAAGAATTTGCCGCGAGTGATGAACAAGCATTTTCAGTCACCGCTAGAGTGTATAGAGGCGGTGGTTTTACTAAAGACTATGTGTACTTGCGGGGCTTTCATGAAATGCTCAATGCTTATGAAACGAGTCAAAGCTTTAATAACTTGTTGTGCGGTAAAACAGCAATTGAGTATTTGCCCACTATCAATCGATTGGTCGATAAGGGCTACTTAATACCCCCTAAATTTGTCTCGCCAGCCTTTGCCGAACCGCAGATAAGCGATAGCATTCAGAAGTTCATTGCGCATGCAATAAAGTAAGCATCTAAAAGCGAGCCTTGTTGAACTATCTAAACGCTTTTGTGAAAGGCAGTTTGTTGTAGTCAAAGCCCAATTTCACTGTGAACATATTGTCATTGTCGCATTAGCATTCATTAGAAGCTCTGGCTTTATAAACGACTTATATCCTCCACAGACAGATACATTACTTTTCCGATGTTTCTCCTCGTTTTAATCGAGCTTTAAAATAGAAACTTATTTCTTCTTGGTATTGTCTTACTTGAGAAATTACTATACCGTTATGTTATAACATAATGATATGTTGTTTTTGAGCTTATAATTTTAACCACATGTATATTTTGTAATAGGAAACAAAAATGAAATTAAGCAAATTTATCGGTGCTGTAGCAGTTACTTTATTTGCAGCTCAAGCGAGTGCAAGCGTAAAAGTCGTCAATATGGGTTTATCAGAGCAAGAAGTACTGAATGCTCAACAAGGCTGGTGCAACGCACTTCTAGACATCAGTAAGACAAATGAAGACAAAGGTCAGGCAGCCGCTAAAACCCTAGCTAAGCAAGTGATAGACGCCGCATATGGTTATCAGATGGGCGCTGTTTTGTTTAAGCCTACACTTACTGTAGTTCCGCAAACGTTCAGACCGACCAGTGAAGGTGCGCTGTCTTATTTTGTTGGCGGCGATAGCAACTTTCCAAAAGACAAAGGCTTTGCACTAATGGGTTGGACGAATTGCGAAGTTGATAATAATGCCGTTTTTATCGCGGGTGACAGTGCGTCTACGATTGGAAAAGTGCACTTTACCGGGCCAGATGGCAGCGTGACCTCAGTGGATAAAACATGGGGTTTTGTAAAAGACGATGCAGGTAACCTGCGCATCGTACTTCACCACTCTTCTTTAGAGTATAAAGGCTAATTTGTTACTTTTCCTTGAAGCTTAAGTTACTTAGTCAACTCTAATGGGAGACGCCCTCTTTTTGAGGGCGTTTTTTTTGTTCTCAAATCTACCTTTCCTACCTCAGATAAAAGCGCTCGATTTTGCTTCAGTTTGTGTTACAACTTTCTAGGATTTGGCGCCTTAATATTCCAAGCGCAACGCGTAACTTCTGTAAGAAGACTTAGCAACCGTTATTTGCTGAAAAAAATAGCCGCATCTAGAACACTAGAGGCAGCTATTTCGGCAATCAAATGCGTAAGAACTTTTATTTAGCAGGTTTGACAAACTTTAATGTCATGCGGTCTGATTCACCAATTTCTTGGAACTGCGGGTCTTTTTCAGCAATCGGTCTGCCGGCTTGAAGGGCCCATACGCCGCGCTCCCAATCTGCTGGATCTTTTGCGTTAGCGTTGATTTCACTGCTTGCTTCAAGTTCAAAACCGGCGCCTGTGACCAAATCGATAATGTAACTTTGCTTCACGTAACCACGCATAGTGGTTTTAGGATCTGTATCAAAGTCCTCGCGCTCACGATGCTGAACAATGCCCAACACGCCACCAGGTTTAAGGCTTGATAGTATTTCCGCTAGTAAACCGTTTACATCGCCGCGTCCGATTTGCCCGTGCATACCGCGGAAAATCAACACCATGTCAACGCTATTTGGTGCAGCAAAAGGCACTGCTTGACGAATGTAGCGGGCGCTTGCGTTGTGCCCGAACATGCCACTTTCATGATTAATAAATGTTTCACGCCATTGCATTTGGCTCTCGTAGCGCTCTGACTCTGGGTTTGGGCTGCCGTTTAAGGCAATGTATTTACCATGATGCGCCGTAAGTGGTGCAATAATTTTTGTATACCAACCGCTGGATGGACCAAGTTCAGCGACAGTCATAGTTGGTTCTAGTCCAAAAAAGTTAAGTGTTTGGACGGGGTTGCGAAATTGGTCACGTTCCATTTCTCGCTCTGTGCGAAATGTGGTGTCGTTTACGGCTTTTTCGAGGGCCGCCATAGGGGTAAGCATTTTGCCAGCCATCTCACCCTTTTCATGATGATTAGCTTGGGCAACAGTTGCTGTGAGCATTAGTAAAGCGCTAGCAGCGCCTAACATGAGGGACTTTATCATATTGGTTTGACTCCATTTGGAACGATTAAATTACACACGTGGCAGAGTAAACTGCATACACATAATACGCAACAATGCTTGTTTTCGATTTTGTAAAAACCACTTAATCAAATCTAAGTAATCATTGCGCGCTCAAGGAGCAATATCAGGGCCAATTTGGCTTGCCTAGATATTAATCAGCAACTTGCTCAAATGAAGTGCTATTCTTAGTGCAAAGCAAAAACAATACTAGATTTAAAAGCATGGATTCAGTAACACAAATAGCATTAGGCGGCGCCGTTGGGTATGCGGTTCTAGGTAAACAGGTAGGGCGTAAAGCGATGCTGTGGGGAGCGATACTTGGCACCTTGCCGGATTTAGACGTACTGATCCCTTACGGCGATGCCATTGCAAACTTCACTTATCATCGAGGTTTTAGCCATTCACTTTTTGTGCATTTGCTAGCCAGCCCATTTATTGTTTGGCTAATTCTTAGCATACATCGGGGCACAGTCGAACATAGAAATCGATGGTTTTACTTAGTATTTCTGTGTTTAACAACCCACGCAATCATCGATAGCTTTACGGTATATGGCACGCAGTTGCTATGGCCTTTGACCGAATATCCTTTTGCAGTGTCCAACCTCTTTATTATTGACCCGATGGTAACGCTGCCGCTTCTGTTTGGCTTAGTTGCCGCATTACTGCTTCGAGCCAAGCCTGCTAGCGCTCGCACCTGTAATGTTGTCGGGCTGACCCTTAGTTGTATGTATATGACTTGGAGCTTAGGCGCTAAGGTGTATATTGATAACAAGGTTAAAACTGCCTTGGCGCAAAATAATATATCAGTCACAGCCTATATGAGCACGCCTGCGCCCTTCAACACTCTGCTGTGGCGGGTAGTGGCGATGTCGGATGGTGAATATTATGAAGCCTATGCTTCGGTTTTTGATACTCCTTCAGAGGTCAGTTTAAACGGCTATAAGACCAGCCCAGAACTGCTCAGCGGATTAGAAGACGCATGGGGTGTGCAGCGCTTGAAGTGGTTCACAAAAGGTTTGTACTCTGTGAAAAGTGACGGTCCCGAAATTATCATGAGCGACCTACGTATGGGCATTGAATGTGCGTATGCGTTTAATTTCGTAGTGGCTAAAAAAACCATTTTGGGTCCACAGTTAGTTGACGTCGAGCAGCTTACTCAGCGTCCGGATTTGAGTGAAGTTAATAGTATTTTCGAGCGTATTTGGGATCCGAGCATTAACCTTGCGCCTAATCAAAAGCGTCTAAAAGGATGTTTACAATGAACACTGCAAAACGTGCAACGAAGCTGATCCTTTCAGCTGCGATACTGACACTATCCACAGCGACTGCCGCGCAATGGTATAACCATTACAGCAAATTAGATGATTTTGGGCACCATGTTTACTTAGAGCAGCATGAACTGCCGATTTTAGCTCATGGCATTACCGACCCAGCGCCATCACCCGACGGTAAGCAGATCGCCGTTGCCTCCAAAGGCTGGCTTTGGCTGGTAGATATTGAAAGCGGCGTAGCAACTCGTTTAACCGATTCAAATGCAATAGATGCTCGTCCACGTTGGTCACCAGATGGCTCGCAGTTGGCCTTTGTTCGCGATTTCAGTGATGATACGGCGGTCGTTATAAAAGACCTAAAATCTGGTAAAGAAACGCTTATAAACACCGATGCGATTGAGCTAGATCCGGAGTTTTCTGCCGATGGACGAGTGCTGTATTATAGTAGCGGTGTATCAGGCTCTTTGAATGTGTATCAAAGAGATATTCTCAGTGGCGTACAGCAGCAAATTACTAATTTACGTCAAGTTGAACGTAATGTCAGGCGTATTGGTGCTTCAAATGCCATCGTTTATCTGCATGGGAATGGTGCACATCGTGTACTTAGGCAGCGAGATTTTACCGCAGGCACCGACGAAATTATTCAGGCACAAACCCTTACTTATCATTTGACTGGTGACGTGCATCCTACTCAAAATATTTTGGTATATAGCGCACCAATCAATAACGACTATCATTTATACACCATGGATTTAAACGATACTCGTGTATCCCACCGCTTAACCGAAGGCACCGGCTTTGCTTTAACACCAGCCTTTAGCGCCGATGGCAATCATATTTACTTTGTTGAGTTAACAGACAATCGACAGTTCAGGTTAATGCATATTCCTACCTATGGCGGCAAAGCTACAGAGCTACAAATAAAACAATGGGACTATAGACAAGCCACTGGCACTTTAGTGGTGTCTATTGTGGATGACCAAGCGCAGCCAATTGCCGCTCGCGTATCCATCGTGTCTGAAAGTGGCCATCCGGTAGCGGCGCCCAATAGTGCCAGTTTTGATGATCCGCAAACTGGTCGTTCGTATTTCTATATCGATGGCACCGAGACATTTACGCTGCCGACAGGTAAATATAAAATCGAGGCGGTACGCGGGCCGATGACCCAATTGGTCAAAAGTGAAGTTAGAGTAAAGAAAGCCGCATCAAGTGATATTGAAATAGTGCTTAAACCTCTTTGGCGAAGTGCTGAGGCCGGTTACCGCTCTGCTGATTTCCATGTGCATTTAAACGGAGATGGTCATCACAGAGCTAGCCATCAAGATGCCTTGCTGCTTATGAAGGGTGAAGATTTGAATTATCTTGCGCCGATGTCTTGGAATCGCTGGGAGCGAAAAATTGACGCTAAAATCGTCGGTAAACGCACGCAAGAAGGTGAACATATTGTCGCGCAAGGTCAAGAAGTGCGCTCGCATTTTCACGGTCATATTGGTTTATTAAATGTCAATGAGCCCTTTACGCCATGGTTCTTTGGCCCGAACAATCCGACATTAGGTGACCCAAACCTGACTAACGCCAATGTATTTGCTTATGCCAGCAAGATAGGCGCGTTTGCCACTTACGTTCATCCGATTGCTGACGATGGTAATCCCTTTGCAGATGAGGTGATTGCTAATATTCCTTTAGAGTTGCTGTCTGACGGTATTTTAGAGCCACAGATGGGGCTTGAGTTAGTGTGCGCATGGACAAGCTCACTGGGCACCGCGGAGCTGTGGTATCGACTACTTAATATCGGTAAGCCCGTTGCTGGTATATCAGGGACCGATAGCTGGGTGGACTTTCATCGTACTCCTGCGGTAGGCACTGGGCGTGCGTATATTAGGCCGCTTCTTGCGTCTGACGTCAGTGACCCAATCCTAGCTGGCGCGATTGCTGGGCGTAGTTTTTTAACAACTGGCCCAGCGTTGATTTTTTCTTTAGAAAATGGCGCTAAACCAGGCGATGTAAGCTTGAGTGGAAAGCAGGGCTTCTCTCTTGTGTTGACCAGCGCAGTAGCCCTTCAGATGGTTGAAATCGTTGTAAATGGGCAAGTAGTACAAACCCTAGAAGGTATAGATGCCGGCGAAACCAAAGGCTACAGCGGAGAAGTCGATTTGCCTGAGGGTGGATGGGTTGCAGCACGTGCCTATGCTGCTCAGCAGCGTTTTGACAGCTGGCCAAGTATGCATGCGCGGCCATTTGCGCATTCATCGCCGATCTGGATTGATAAAATTGGCAGTGTGGATGCTAAGGCGCGCAGCGCAGCGGTTGATGATTTGCTAAGAGCTATCAACGTCGCTGAAAAAACCGCGAGAGAGGCCTATGGTGAGCGACCTATGCCTAGGTTGTATAAGCGCTTTGAGGATGCTCGTGCAGCGCTACAGTAATTTATGCTGATGCAAACTCATCATCTTGCTGCACACGTAGCGCCATGCAGTCGCTGTCTTTGCCAATGATCATTGATGCGTCAACGCGAACACCGCTGCCGGCATAGTTGCCCGCAGCGGTAAATGTACATATTTGCACATAATATTTGCCGACTTTTGGCAGCGGCCAAAGCTGTTGATAAACGTAATCACGCTCACCAAATGCACCTTCTTTGGTTGCCAGTACCTTGTTATTTTTATCGACTAGGCGAATGTTAGCTCCGCAACGTCCAACAATTGGTTTGGCAACATAACCATTTTTTTTCAATGTTTCGCTTAGGCTGTGGTCGGTTTCCAGTAACCAAGGATGATTCGGAAATAGTGTCCATAGTACCGGCAGTATTGCTTTGTTGCTTGGGATCAAGGTCCACATAGGCTCATACACCATGATCTCTTTTCGAAGTAGGACATCCGCCAATTTGGGCTGTGTGTTAATTATGTCATCTGCAAGCGGCGGACACTCTGAGGCACTTACATCTTCGCGCAGTTGCTCAAGTGCAGTTTCCCAGGCCCATGTTTTCCATACCCAACGCAGTGGCACATTATCGTCGTCAACTATCTCGTTGTTTTCATTGTAATGCAGATCATGTAGGCCGATAACGCGTTTGCAAGTAAACCCAGCCGTTTCGATAGCCTCCTGCATGAACAATGCATGATAGTCTTCCTCTGGATCGGTATCTTGCAACACGTGTATGATGCCTTTCGCATCACTGGCTTTCCAAGCATCAACTAAGCTTTCAAATAGACTTTCTCCGGCATCTTTACCACGCTTAAGATCTAAATGCTCAGCCCATTTTCCTTGAATTTTACCGACTTCCATATAGCAAGAAGCAGAGTCACAGTTATACTCATATACTTTAAGACCTTTTTCGGTCATTGCAAAATCAAAGCGACTGGTTATAAGCTGGTTAAGGCGATTGTCCCAAGACTGTTTAATGCGTGGCAATATGACATCAGGAAAGCCAAAGGTGCTGAGCAGTTCTGGGTGCTGTAACACATAGTCGGTTGCGTGCATAAACATGCCGTGTAGTTCGTCAGTGGCAGTTTCTAGTTGCTCAAGTGCCGTTTCGGATATTTCATAATAATCATGAAAGTCCTCGACCACAGAGCTTAGAACGTGTCCCTTCATCATATCAACATATGCCGCTTCATCATGATTGGCAATATTTAACCAAGGTTTGGTATCTCGTTCATGAGCCTTAGCATGAGCCAGCTGCACATTAAATAAATGCGGAGTAGCTTCTGGGGTGTGTTCAGCTTCGGTGTCATCTTCAGTTTGTAGCATCCAGCCTAAAATACGTCCGCTTTTTGATGAGCATTGCAGCCAGTAGTCGCCCTGAGCACCAATGCGCGCAGATATTTCGCGTGAATAATTACGCCCGTTTTGCCAAGGCACAAAATCCATATTTTGCTCCACAATACGAATGGCATTGGGCAGAATTTCGCTAATAATCGCTACGTGCCCGGTGTGCTCAAACTCACCGCCTTCATCCCAAATTAACATGGCGCCGGGCTCTGGGTGTTGCGTTGAACCATTTCGAAAAGCGTTTAGGGGTAACAGTCGGTTGCTTTTGATTTCTCGTACTGACCGCAAATTAAATATTTCGTAGGCCATGGACACATCGTTAAAGATATAGCCTCGATTGACATATAGCCAGCGCCGCGCAAACTCTACGCACTGCCATTTGTAGCCCATGTAGATGCCGTCGAAGTAGCTGCGATAAGAAGTACGATTTGGATAATCTTTTTCATCGGCGCTGTCGTAGTCGCTAGAATAGGAGCAGACGCCGCCTTGTGCGACACCAAGCAAAGTGCCAAATTTAGTTGAGTTAGGGTGCTTAGATGACACCATGGATTGTCCTGAGGGTATGCACAAGGTCAAGTTGACGATGCATTTAGAAGTGGGGCAGATTAAACGCTATTTTTTAAAAGCGCAATACATATGGTCAATATAGTTATGTGCTCTTTTAGTTAACAATGGCATAGATTTTGTGAGTGACATTCGATTAAAGATAAAGCCTGAACTCGCCGATATTGCTAGTAATCTGATGAAATAGTCTGGAAAGGGAGAATATGTATTTAGTAATCAAAGGTAAGCTAGACCTCAGCAATTATTTTGCGCTAATGCTGCTTTCAACTTTCATTTTAGTTGGTGTTGTTGTCGCAACGTCGATTTTACCTTTTGACAAGACGAATACTGCCTGGCTAATCATGTTTTTGAGTGTTGTGTCTTTAGGTTCGAGCATGCGGGTTATTAGTTTGCTTATGGAAAAATCTAGCGAGTAATTACCCGACAAAAAAACCACCGACAATAGCGGTGGTTTCCATATGGTTTGCTGTATTAGCTTAGTGTAATCAAGCCTACTTGGATCTGCGAACTAAAAGCATCGCTAAACCAAACAACGTTAATAAAGCTGCTGAAGGTGCTGATGCTTGAACTACTGAGGTAGTAGATTCTGTCACTATCACGTTGTCTATAAAGTTACCCAAAGTGCCGCTTAAAGGGGTAACTGTGGTAAATCTAACTGTGGTTGCCGAATCTGCTGCTACAAAAGATGAAGTAAATGACGACCATTGTTTCACAATGTGATCATCAACCAATTGGCTGATAAGTGAACCGCTAGAAGAAAATACTTCGACTAAAAACGATTCATTGGTGTTTTGACGAGCAGCATAATAAAAGCTGAAGTCGTAAAGTTCACCAGCAGTTGTAGTGATTTCTTGGAAGATAGAAAACGCACCACCGCCACTGCCACCATGTGCATTCAGTTCAGCCAATTTAGTGCCATCTTGCGCGATCATTCCGCCAAAGTCATTCCATAGCTCAATGTTTGAACCAGACCAGCCGTCTACAGATGAAGAGCTAAACCAGCTCCATGTACCTGCATTGACATTGTTGTTTTCAAAGCTTCCGTTTGAAACAAGGTTTGCGTTTGCAACAGAACTCGCCATTGCGCATATAAGTAATAGTGTTGATAGTAGTGTTTTCAAAATTTAACTCCAAAATAAATTTACAACTGAAAAACGGTTTCATCGTTACTAATACAATATCTTACAATATCCGTGCCAGAGCGTAATACACCATATAAAACAATGTGTAAGCTATCATCATTTGCTGTTAGATATATTCGGTGTAAAGAAAATTGACGGGTCAAGTGCATAAAAAAGGGTTATCTAAATAGATAACCCTTTTTTTATTTTTACAGAAGGGCACTTATACCGAGTGCCTACTCAAAAGCTATAGTCGTATGCGTTGACCTGGGTTTTCTTCAAGCCAAAGTATGTACCAAAGTTTCAAATCAATACGGGTGATTACACCGTCTTCGTCAATGTCTCCGGCCGCATTAAAGTCTGCATCACCACTGACGCTTCCTTGAAGTTGGATAAGTATTCTGAAGTCTTCCGCATCTAACTCACCGTCATTGTTCAAGTCACCTAAACGCACAGGAGCCTCAAAACTAAATCCTACTAATACCGGATCATGGTCTGACGAACGATAAAATGAATCATCACGGAAACTTTCAGGCTTGCTGATGGTGTTCGTTATTGAGTCATTATAATCAAGCGCGACAGGTTCGTCTGCATTGATGTGCCATTCAACTACGTCTTTGACAAGTGGGAAAGCGATGGTATTAGCCATTGCATAATCCAGAGAACCGAATTCACCTCTGAAGCTATAGCTATACGCCATGTCACCGTCAAATACTCGGGCTAAGTCTGCATACCCTGCATTTTGAAGTTCAACAATAGGATCTTCTTTAGCGTAACTATTTAAATCACCAACGACAAATACAGGCAGATCAGCAAAGGTCGAAGCTAACCAAATATGCAGTGCATTGGCTGCTCTTTGACGCGTACCGTTGCAGTTGCCTTGGTCAGGGCTATCATCACCAACACCACAGCCGCTGCCTTTTGATTTAAGATGATTGACGTTGACTACAAAGCTATTGTTCGTGCCAGCCTGAGTAAATACTTGTGCAAACGAAGGGCGGTTACGATTGGTGTTAAACAACGGACCGTCTTCATCAGCGATAGAATTACTTCCATCTAGTATCTGCAAGTCACCTGATGGGGTCACTTCAGCGCCTTGATAAACAATGCCCACCGTAATCGCATCAGTACCAACTGTGCCACCAGCGTCAATGAATGAATACACACCTTCGCCGACACGTTGATTTAGGGCGTCGACTAATTGGGCTATTGAACTGTCCGCATCAAAGCCGTCATTTTCGATTTCCATTAAGCCTACAACGCTTGCGTCAAGAGCCACAATAGCATTGGCAATTTTGGCTAACTGTAGCTCGTATTCAGCAATATCATCAGCGCCTCTAGCAGTCGGGAAACCGCCTCCTTGACCGTTACCATTAAACAGGTTGAGCACATTGAAGCTAGCGACACTTAAATCGCCCTCAACAACCGGTGCATCGGGTCTAGGTGCAGACTGCACACTAGGTGCGCTACTTGGTTGAATGCGATAGGCGTTAAAACCATAGTCCATTACACCGCTGATGCCGGTTATGATGCTACCAGTGCGCAGAGTGTTGCTAGCAGATAGTTCACCGTTAAGGTTAAGTTCTGCCGGTGCGCCATTGAGTGCATCGTCCAAAATGATTTTATTTCGCGCGTTTGTAGCCGCCAAATCAATTGCAGCTTGTGAGCCTGGCTCATGCAGATGCGTTGGTGTAAAGGTTCTGCCATTGGCAACCTCTATTTCACCAAATCGTGCATAGGTAAAGGTATTGACAACAGTAAGCGCTTGCGCATTACTGATGGCCATGCCTTCGTATGCTTCAAAGCTTTGATTTTCTGGAAGTGGCAAGACTAAATCGACCTTAGAGAAAGTACCGACGCCACATCCGGTTGCGACTTCAGTCGCTGTGATTTGTGTTTTGTCAAAGAACTCACCAGCCGTGCCCAATACACGTACCAACTGACCCGCGCTTACGTTAGCAGGGTTATTTCCGGTAAACACAAATATCCCTTCAGATGTCTGTGGATCAGCATCAAAGTCTGCGTCTTCTTCTTGTAAGAAGAAACCGTCTAAGCCAGGGGTAACCAGCGTCACAAGAGCTTCAACCACCACCTCAGAATTAGCCATCATGGTAGTTGCACCACTGCCTTGAATGCTGTGGATAAAGTTTGCTTCATCGCCGCATTGGCCAATTAGTAGACCACCGCCACCACCGCCACCACCGCCGCCGCCATCGCCGCTGTCGCCAAACTTACCAAGGTCGGCAAAGGAATCGATGGGTAAACCAGTCCACTGTTCGCTTGGGTCAAAGGCATTGCTAGGATCAGTATCGCCTAAGCGAATGTTAGTGTTGCGCAGCAAAGTGTTATTTTGTGTGCTGGCGTCACCGCTACCCCATTCGCTGCCAGGATCCTCACCAACGGTGCCAATGACATCTAAAATTGCGTTATCTGGACCGCGTAACACAACCGCATCATCGCCGTTAAACGATACAGATCCTGAAGTTTGGTCAGTTACATCCAGTATGTCTGCGACTGAGTTGCTATTAGCCAGTACAAATACATCGCGGTTAGCAATGCTACCCTGTAGACCAATCGTTTGGCCGGCGCTGCTGCTGCCGTTGAAGTAAATCTCAACACTGTAATTACCATCTAAGGTAACTTCAGTTCCGGTGAGGTTAGCAATTTCTAATGCTTTGTTGTTACTGCTGCCTTCAATGTATTCAGAGAAGAATAAGGAGCCTGCCGCAAACTCAAAGGTGCCAACAGGGATGGTGCCATCATTGCTTTGTGCGCCATCTAGGGTGTTTGGAGCGCTTATACTCCAATCGGCTAGTACAAAAGGATTGGCCGCACTGGTCTCGGAAACTCGATATGCAAAACTATCTGCATATTCCCAAGCTTGACCGCTGCCATCAACATCAATCTCACCATAAACATCAATTACTAGGTCATTACAAAACAGCTCTACCGCGTCATCACCATTAATGCCCATTGCCGAGCCGGCGCTAAAGTTAGGAGCAAAGCCAAAGAATTCAGTAAACCCCTCAGTTTCAGACGCAACATAGATGAAATCACCGGCTGATGCGCTGCTGCCTGCAGGAAAAGTAAACTCTTCTCCGTCTGAGCCGCCGCCATTATTCGCGCTGCCAACACCACAAATGCTTAAGTCAGCAATATCTTCAGATACATATATCTCAACGCCTTTTGGCACACCGCCATTTAGTGGTCCATCAAATACTGCCGTTAGTAACATAGGTGTAGCAGAGTTATTACCGCCGCCACCACCGCCACCGCCACCGCCACCGCCGCCAGTGCAACATTCTTTATGGTTGCCTAAATTTGAAGTGTCATCTTGAGGCAGGGCTAGCCACTCTGCAGATAAATCAAACTCATTGCTGCTGTCGCTATCGCCCATGGAGATCACGTCTAATCTAAGCAATGTTGTATTTTGTGATGAGCTACCACCAGCCTGCCAACTTGAACCTGGATCAAAGCCAACTTGACCAAATGAGTCAACGACCAATTCACCATTTTTCAGTTCGATTGCGTCATCGCCATTAAAAAAACCTGAGCTAGATGTTAGATCTGCTTTTGCAATAATATCTGGGTTGGCATCGTCATCTGCCACCACATAGACTGAATTGGGTTCAAGTTGACCCGATAAATTGATAATGGTGTTTGCAGAAGTATTACCGTTGAAGTAGAAGTTAAGAGTGTAGGTAGATAGGTCTACCGCTGTATTACCTTCGTTAAATATTTCTATGGCTTTGTTATTGCTAGAGCCTTCGATATATTCTGAGATATATACGTCGGCTTGAGTAGCAGTTGCAAAGCATCCTGCTATTAACAAAGAAATCATTTTCATTTGCATGGTGTTAAGTCCCTGATGTTTTTTATAAATTATTATTAGCCTGTACTTTAGACCAGTTACAATATACTGGATAAACGACAAAATTGTGACAATCGTGCAGAAAAATACACTTAAAAAATCAAAAGTCATTAATTTGAAAAGAGATATTTATTGTTGGTAACTGCTCTAGCAGCTATTGAAATTTTGATTTGAGGCGCTAAAAAGGCACAAATGTGTTTTTGTTCTGTTTTCAGCGATGTTTTAAATACATTGGACTAAAAAGGGTTGTGGACGCGAGCAAATCAGCGAACACAAGATTTGATTTGGCTGGCGCCTCAGCGTGGGCAAATTAGCGCTAATTTATCTCCAAAATGCGAAACCGCAGTGCGTGAAATACCTGATTGACATGCTTCAAGGCTAATAGGTATTGTGGTCCAATCGCCCTCAGCTTGAAGCCGGTCGCCTTTTGCGATTAGCTGTCGATGATAAAGGCCTTCTCCGCTGCTGGTGATCACGTGACCTGTAGCACTTACTGAAAAATAGACACTACCCTTGGGCAACGGGGCAACCGTGATTATGTTTTGAGAACGAGCATTGTAGGCTTTAAGCTGCGGATTATCTTGGCCTTGTGAATATAAATACCAATCTGAGCGCTCAAATTGATAAAGGCTTGCGCCAATGTCTGAATCAATCACCTGACCTTTGTTTGCTTTACTATTGATATTTACTCTTTGCAGGGTATGCGGTTCGCCCAGCACGAACAATAACAGCTCCTCTTTGCTCAACCATACTTGATAACCAACGGGTTCGATTCCTGATGCTAAGTGCTGCACGGGCTGACCTTGCATATCTAATGACCAAAGCTGTTGCTTTCCATCACCATTGACTCTTATTACCGACATGCCTCTACCTGCTGGCAGTGGGGTTGCTGAGTATTCACTTTGGCTAGATTGAGTAATGTTAATAATCGCGCTATTTAGTAATTGATATTCAAATATATCGGTTTGTGTAGCATCTCCTTGTTCGACGGATTGCGTAAAATACAGATGATTGCTATCAAAAAAATAGGGCTGATTAGTGTACGCATCGGTGTCTGTTATTCTCACAATGTCGCTTAAGGGCTCTTGTTGCAGCAAGTTCAGCTTTCCGATATACAAATCGCTACCTTGTTGAGCGTTTGCGCCCATAGCCAATAGTACTGATATTGCTGCGAAGCAGGTCGCGGTGATACCCTTAGCCTGAATGTTCATTGCTATCCTTTGTTATCATACATTGCGCTGATATATTTGAGCGCTATTCATTGTCTCGTTATAGTTACTTTAACGAGTTTATTGCATGGGTCAATGCTTTACTGTTATCTAAAGGTTCTGCTATCGGTAAAGTTGCCAAAATTGCATTGCAAAGCAGTTTTTGCCAACTTAACGAGAGCGTATTTGGAATGTGTATTGAAAATTAGAACTAGGAATTAAATATGCCTGAAGCGTTTAAGCATCGATTTTCTTTCGCTTTAATTGGGCAAATGGCAGATTGTTTTGCCCACTTTAGCGAAGCTTTTGATCGTGAGGGTTTTGTCGGGCATGCTAGTCGTGATTTAGATAAACTAGAGTTGAAACAGCGCAGTGCACAAATTACACAAGCTATGCAGCGCTATTTGCCTCAAGATTTTGTAAAAAGCGCGGAAATTCTATTGGCGAGCTTAAGCCCGATGCAAACTCCTGCTCAGATTAGTGTGCTACCCGAGCATGATCATCTACTTAAAGGCTGGGCGATTATGCCTATGGCGGATTATGCTGCGCTGTGCGGGCAAGCACACTTTGATGTTGCGATGAGGCTAATGTATGAAATGACGCAACGGTTTTCCTCTGAGTTTGCAATTCGTTATCTACTGTTAAATGAGCCAGAGCGGACCATAAGCAGACTAGGTCAGTGGCTTACTGACAGCAGTGAACATGTGCGTCGACTTATATCGGAGGGAACCCGCCCTCGACTTCCGTGGGGACTGCAGCTTGGCGAGTTTGTGCGTGACCCAGCCCCTATTTTACCCTTGCTAGAAGCGCTTAAAGACGACCCATCAGAATATGTGAGACGCTCCGTCGCAAATAATTTAAATGATATTGCAAAAGATCATCCGCAGCTAGTGATCGAGCTTTCATCAAGATGGTTAAAAAATGCCACTAAAGATCGTACCAAACTTGTCAGGCATGCTTGTCGAACCTTGTTAAAGCAAGGCAATCCAGAAGCACTTGCTTTATTTGGCTTTATGCCAGCAAATTTAAAATCGGTGTCGTTGAGTCTATCCAGTCATCATGTTCAATTTGACAAGAGCGTATCTGTGCGACTCGAATTACAAGCCGCAGCCGGTGAAGCGCAACAAATTATGCTCGACTATGTGGTCTATCACAAAAAGGCAAACGGTAAACTGCTTCCTAAAGTGTTTAAATGGAAAGTGCTAAGCCTGCAGTCGAATCAGTCGCTAATAATAGACAAAACTCACAGTTTTAAGCCAGTAACGACTAGGAAGTACCACGAAGGCGAACATAAGATAGCCGTGCTCATAAACGGCAAAGAATTTGCGCGAACGCCCTTTGATTTACTCAGATGACGGGAGCGCAGGTATACATATGTTAAACAGGATTGAGAGCGTTAATAATTTCTTTTTTGCATACGATGGCAAGCGCAAAGGGTGTTGAGCTTTTACTCGCAATCGGCTAGTGTTGCCAGCAAATAAAAATACATAGTCTGTTTAAGACATCCTGTTTATAGACCTGAGTCAGCACGCAAGCGAACAAACGCAAAAATTAGGAATAGCATGGCCATTGAATTAAACCCTTTACATACTTTGAGTAACTACGCCGAGCAGTATGGAGTAGACAAGCGCTTAAGACTTTTTGATATATTTACGCCTAAAACAGCCGGCGATATCGCGACTCACATTCACCAAGATTTAGAGTTTAAAAACGCTTACGTTGACGATGGCGAATTCAAATTAATAAGCACCGAAGACCTCCAAGCCTTGGGTACTCAAAAACAACAAGCGCTCACCCAAAGAATATACAAGCAAGCCTCTGAGGGTGTTGGATTTTTATATTCGAAATCTGATATTTATGATAACCCCACCGATTTTACGCTTTCTCAACAAGTTTGGCAGTGGTTAAATTCAAAAGCCGTATTAGAGGGCATTCGCGCAATGACAGGGATTGATGATATAAACGGGGCAAATGCGCAGGCAACTCGTTACTATCCTGGGCATTTTTTAACTCGCCACAATGACGTTAATGATAAGGACAATCGCAGAGTCGCATACGTGTTAAATTTTACACCAAAATGGCATCCAGATTGGGGTGGCTTACTGCAGTTTTATCACGATAACGGTAATCCAAAAGATACTTGGGTGCCTATCTTTAATTCTTTGGCACTATTTGATGTTACCCACCCACATGCGGTTAGTTATGTTGCGCCGTTTGCACGTCATCCTCGACTCGCAATTACTGGTTGGTTTACAGCGAAGAAATAATAAGGCCACATGCTCTCTAGCCGCCTCATTTGAATGGGCGGCTTTTTCACATTGGAAGGTCTTAGTTAGATGTCGCTTTTACCATTGCTTGCCCACGACCATTGCTCTCTGAAGCGGCTTCAAGAACACCATTTCTGTTGACAATCACATGCAGGTCTCCGAAGCGACTGACTCGGGTCGAATACCCCATCGCCTCCAATTCACTTATTACTTCTGCATCTAAGCCATCGTGATAACGGATTTCGTCTTTGGGCAATAATTGGTGATGAAAACGTGGGGCATCGGTGACATCCTGAATGGGAAGTTCAAACTCTATTGCATTGAGAATACTAAGATATACAGATGATAAAATCGTTGTACCACCAGGGGCGCCGGTTACCATTTTCAGCGTATTGTCTTTTAATACGATGGTAGGGGTCATGGAGCTGAGCATGCGTTTGTTAGGCTGAATTTCGTTTGCTACGCCGCCGATTGCACCAAAGTAATTAGGTACACCGGGTTTGACGCTAAAGTCATCCATTTCATCGTTGAGTAAAAATCCAGCGCCTTCTACTACCATCCCGCTGCCGAATCCTAAGTTAATGGTAGTAGTGTTAGATACCGCATTGCCGTGTTTATCAACAATTGAGAAATGGGTGGTTTGCTCACTTTCAGGTAAGCCCGGTTTTATGTTATCGGTATTTGAAATGGCATCTAGGCGAATGTCAGCGCTGCGCTTTTGCAGATATGCTTGATCTAACAGGGCAAGTTTTGGCACTTCGAAAAAGTCAGGATCACCCAAATATTCAGCTCTATCGGCAAATACTCGTTTGCCTACTTCGGCGAGCACATGAATGTATTCGGTGCTGTTATGTGCAAATTGAATATTTTCTCTTTGTTTAACCATATCGTACATGCGCAACCACTGCGATACGGCAATACCGCCAGAGCTCGGTGGGGCAGCGCTGACGAGTTCATATTCGCGCCACTTTGAAATAATCGGCTCTCGCCACTGTGCTTGGTATGCGGCCAAATCATCGGTACTGATCAGGCCGCCATGTTTCTCCATAAAGTTTACAATGTAGGCAGCGGTTTCTCCCTCGTAAAATCCTGCTAAACCAAGCTTTTGGATGCGTTCGAGAGTATTGCCAAGCTCTTTTTGGACGAAAATTTCGCCGGCCTTTACCGAACCAAAGTAGTCGACAAAATTAAGCGCAAGTTCACGTTCCTCAATACGCTTGATATATCGGCTGACATTGCGCGCTAGCTTCTCAGGCACGATAAAACCTTCTTTAGCGAGTTTTATTGAGGGCGCTAGTAAATCTGACCATGGCAAGGTGCCATACTTTTGATGAGCCTCCCACATGCCAGACACAGTGCCAGGAACACCTGAGGCTAAGATCCCATAAATTGATTCAAGGCGTTTTGCCTTGCCCATTTCATCTAAATACATATCGCGATGAGCCAACTGAGGGGCAGTCTCGCGATAGTCTATGAAGGTATTTTCATTTTCAAAATGAATCACCATAAATCCACCGCCACCAATATTACCCGCCTCTGGCAGTGTGACCGCTAAACTAAACTGCACTGCAATAGCAGCATCAATCGCGTTTCCGCCTTGATCTAAAATATCCATTGCAACTTGTGCGGCGAAAGTATCGGGCATGGCAACGGCTTGCTGACCAGTTACTTTGCTACTGTTGGCTGAAGTCGCGCCCTCAAGACTTGAAATGTTAGGCTGAGTGCAGGCAAATAAAACCAAAGAGGTAACAACAAGCAGCATTTTTGCAAAACGTGGCATAATCAAACCAATAGTTAGAAGCAGGGCTTTCTAGTGTGCAACAATCTATGTTGGCTTTCCAGTATGTATATCGCTTAAAGCGGTAATTTTATCGATTGATCTTGTTTGGGGTGTTTGCAGGCTTAGCTGCATTTATCAGTATGGCAAAAAAAGTCGACCCAAAAGAGTCGGTTGAACTACTCATACCTATTAAATTGTTTGATAAGCTGTGTTTTTTATATTTAGGAGCGCGTTGGTTTATAACTGTCAGATGAGCTTAATAAACTCATTAATAAAGCGGGCAAAAATGTCAAACTCAATAAGGTCGATACCAATATTCCGCACAACACAATAATGCCTACGCCTCGGTAAAGCTCTGTGCCTTCTCCTGGCACTAGGACGAGGGGAGCAAGTCCAAAAATGGTGGTTGCGGTCGACATCAAAATGGGTTTTAAACGCTTAGCGACTGCACTTCTAACCGCCGTTTTAATATTTTCACCTCTTTCAACAAAGCGTCGAGTTTGATCAACTATGAGTATGGGGTTATTTACAACGGTGCCCAACAGGATCAAAAACCCTAGCATGGTAATCATATCAAAGGGTTGATGTGCGCCGCCTACACCTATGGCATTTAGTACTGCATTGACGCCATTTATAGCAATCAGGCCCAAAAGCCCGCCTGCCATGCCTAAAGGCACCGTTGCTAGTATAAATAAGGGATATCGCCAATGTGTGAAAATTGCAACCAATAGCAGATAGCAAAGTGCAATAGCAATGACAAAGTTTCCAGAAAGCGCCGCTTTAGTTGCCTCTAACTGATCGGCCGCACCGCTAATACTTAGGCTTACTCCTTGAGCAATTTTGCCCTCTTGCCAAAGCGCGGGCAGCAAGTCATTGCGAACGATAGCTTCGGCAGTTTCTAATGCAACATCACGTGGAGGAATAATATATACCGTCACGGTGCGGTTGCCGTCGACGCGCCGCACGGTGTCGCTGTTTTTACTTTCAACTAAATCGGCAAGTGCATCTAGTGGTAAAACATTTCCCCTTGGCGTAACCATGGGAGTTGCTGCTAGATCGTTTATATTTTGTTGGTTACCGGCACCGCTAAATAAGAAAATGTCAATTTTGTCGTCATTAAGTATGAACTCATCTACATAAGCTCCATCACTAATCGCAGCAACAGAGTAGCCAAAATCTCGATTGCTGATCCCAAGCTCTGCCAGCCGTTGCCAGCGCGGTCGAATTTCTACAAGAGGCTGCTCGAGTATTAATGAGCCGGGATCTGAATTGAGCTGTGGATTGTCAAAGCGTTTTTCGGCTTCTGCGTAGACCGCCTCGGCGGCGCGATACAAGTCTTCTATATTGCTCCCAGCTAGGTCTACGGCGACGGCGCGGGTACCGCCATCGTTACTTGAAATGATAGACCCACGGGCTGAAAATGCTCGCATGTTCTCAAAACTTCTAAATTTTTCAGTGATCGCGTCCATCATCTGACCGATGTATTGCGCTTCAACGGGCGCACTTAAAAACCAAATACGACCGATAGACACCGACATATTATAATATGCTAGCGGTGGCATATTAGTTTGCCCGCTAGCAAAGGCTTCAGGGTCTGCGTTGACATAGTCGTCAAAATAGCTACGCAGTTCGTCACCGATGTCTTCCATGCCGCTAAGATTATAACTAGGAGGGGCTATCATGATTGAGAATGCTTTGGGCTCTTCACCTTCTGGCAAATATTCTGCTGCGGGCATTAAAATGTAAGCACCAGATAAAATTATCACAGTAAATAGCGCACTATAAATTCTTGACCTGCGTTGGTTCACCGTAAACATATCCACTAGTTTGAGCCATTTATCAGATAGTTCAGGCGCGGTATTGAAATGATGGCCTTGGGCATTTTTCTTTTTCTTTTGAGAGCCACCTAGGTTGGCCATTGCCACCGGAACTACGAATATCGCTACTAGCATTGAGGCGATAATCGCCCCTGAAATAGCAATGGCAATATCCGAATAAAGCTGTCCGGCTTCTTGTTCAATAAATAGTATCGGGGCAAACACTAATACCGTGGTGGCCGTTGACGCAAGCACCGCAGGCCAAACTTCTTTTACGCCTTCAATGGCCGCTTTAAATCTCTTTTTGCCTTGCTGTTTTGCTTGCATAATTGATTCGAGCACCACGATCGTATTATCGACCGTCATGCCGATAGCAAAGGCTACTCCGGCTAAAGAAATTACGTTGATGGTTCGGCCAAAGGCTAGCAAGGCTAAAAATGCTGCAATGGTGCAAATAGGAATACCCATAACCCCAATGAGCGTGGAGCGGACAGAGCGCAAAAAATAGAACATCACGAGGGTAGCAAGCAATGCACCGAGTCCTAAATTGATCCATACATTTTTAAGCGAGCTAGATACATACTGCACATCGTCGCTAAATAATTTAAGCGTTAATCCATTTTGCTGCAACAGTGATTGGTTTAACTCTGCGACAACTGGCAGCAGTTGCTCTTTTATTGCAATTACGTTTGAACCACTTTCGCGTCGTACCGACATGGTTAAACTGCGCTCGCCGTTTGAGTACGAAAGACCGCGAGTTTCAAAATGATCGAGGGTAATGTCGGCAATATCTTTTAGATATATATTCGCGTTATCCACTCGAGAGACGATCAGGTTTTCAAGCTCTGAGAGTTGTTCGAAGCGACCGACTACGCGCAGCAAATACCTGCTTTGTCCGCTTTCTAGGTCGCCAGCTGAGGCATCAGTGTTACGAGTGCGGATGGCATCTCTGACCTGCGTCAGGCTGATCCCCCGTTGCGCTAAATTGGCTGCATCTACTTTGATTTGAATTTGTCGAGATGAGCCGCCTCGCACATCCACCTGCGAAATCCCGGTTACCGTTTCCATGCGCGGGCGAATATAGTCGTCGGCAAAATCTCGCAGCATATCGACGTCAAGTCCCAAAGGGTTGCCATCAAGCGGCGCGAGTCTGAAAAACATAAATGCGTTACTTGAAAAGGAGCTTGAAAATAACCTCGGCTGATCGACGTTTTCAGGATATGCAGGTACCTGACTCAGTGCATTACTGACACGAATTAGCGCATCGTTTACATCTACCCCAAAGGGGAATTCAAGCTCGATGTTCGCCGAGCCCATTTCAGCAGAGGAAACCATGCGCTGTAAGTTCGGTAGGCTGCGTAAATAACGCTCTTGTTCAATTAATATTTCTTTTTCTACATCCTGTGGAGTGGCGCCGGGCCAGCCAGTTTGAACCGTGATAGTCCGAACTTCTAAATCGGGGATCATTTGTACCGGTATGTTAAGCGCTGAGACAATACCTAAAATACAGGCGATCATCACCACTACAGTAACGAGGGTGCCGCGTTTAACGCTGGCGGTGATCATAATGCAGGAGCCCTCACAATAGTGGCATTCACCGTCATGCCATCGCTTAGCACTTCAACGCCTGAAATGACATAGGCTTTATCGAAAGCTTGGCCAGAAATCGCTACGTTACCATCGCGCATATCAACAAAACTTGTAATTACCCGCTTTGCTTTGTCATCTTCAACAATAAACACACTGCTGCCGCCATCTGGATGGAGTTTGACTGCAGACATGGGCAGTATAATCATATCTTGACTGGTGTTGGGAATTTCGATTTCGGCGCGCGCCGACATGCCGGCCACCAAGACGTCATTTTGCGGCAAATCAATTTGTGCAGTAAATGTGCGATTTGAGCTATTCGAAACCGGTACGAATCGGCTCAGCGAGGCGCGAATAGGCGCCGCTTGTTTAAGGTCTGGTAACACTGTCACGGCAACCTTGTCGGCCTTTGCTAATTGAAAATAGTGCTGTTGAGGCACTGACACGCTCAATCGTAAATGGCTTTGATCAACGAGTGTTAGTACAGCACTTTGTTGCGTCAGCCACTCGCCAACATCAATGCTGCGATCTGCAATGACGCCTGCAAAAGGAGCACTTAAAATGTGTCGAGCTAAGATTTCTTTTTGTAGGGCAAGGTTAGCTGCAGAGCGAGCTAGCTCAGCCTGTGCATTCGCTAAAACCGCGCCTCGTTCGGCGATTAATGTTTGTGGGACGACCTGCTGCTTTGATAGCGCCAATACTTCTTTATGCAGTCTGTCTGCTTCAGCTAGATTAACATTGGCCGCTTGCAAGCTGGCAGTGGCGCTTTCTACTTGTAATTTGGCTAGACTGTCGTTGAGGCGCAGCAGTGGCTGACCTTTTGTCACCACGTCACCAATTTCTACGTGTAGTTGAGATACTAAGCCCGACTCGAGGGAGGCGAGCTGAGCATGCTGTTTCGCTTCTACTGTTCCGCTAAGAGCAATGATACGAACATCTTGTGATTGCTTGGGATATATGACATCAACATTAATCGCTGCTGACGCTTGCTGCGCTGTCGCGTTGATAGACAACAAGCCAAAAAGCAGTAACAGCAAATAGTGCATATAAACCTCATTTTTTGTGCAGGCGTCGTTGCGCCACAATGGCGCAATCAGCCCTTTCATCTTATTCTATATCATACTGCTGAGATACGATTTTTGATTAAGAGTTGTCCACAATAATTTTTGTGTAAATATTAGCTGAGGTAATGGCTTAGTTAGAATATTGTTCGGCAATTTGTTCAAATGCTTCACATTCAGGTGTTTCGAAACCATCCATTAGGTCTGCACATTTTTGCTCAGAGACGGAGTTGTAGCACGCCAACATGCCATCGTATAAGTCGCCGTGCTCCTTTACAAAATCGAATTGGTAGAGAGATTCGCACATTGAGTTTGCCATGCTTGTAGCTATCTGTTTGGTTTGTTCGTCAAGGTCATCCTCTGCTGAAATTTCTTCAACAATGCACTGCTTCATCTTGTTGCAAAGTTTGTCAGCCGCATCTTTTAGAGGGTCCGCGTTGGAACTAACAGAAAATAGCGCGCCAGCGATGAGTATTAAGCGTAGAGTCGGTTTCATTTACATGTCCTTATGGTGATATATTATGTTTGCTTTTCCTAATAAATAGACATCACAGTATTGCGCTATTCTGCATCTGAATCAAGCAAACTGTCAGGAAATTTTACACCGGTTTTTGCAAATAGTTATTCCGCTTAAATAAGCGAGTATTGTTTTAACTGCTGGTAATAGGGTGTGACTTCTTCTACCACGGCTAACTGTTCATCATTAAGTGCGAGGGTTTGTTGTTTTGCTGGCGCAAAGTGCGTCGAACTCTCAACACTTTTGTACCAGTGGCTTGCCCAAACGCCGTCACTTTCTCGCTTACCTGCAGGCCAATTAAGCATGTTTGGGTCAAACTCTAGCTTCAGTGCCGAACATATTTTTCGCAAGGATGATTCAGGATCACGCAACACAGCGTCTGAATCAATCACCGGAATATCTTGGCCAGATATGGCTGTAATTGCTTCATACAGTTCATGTTGACGCTTTATGCCAATATCGTCAGCGCTACATAAACCGCGGCTATTGGTGTAAGAATTAACGACATAGGCGGGCTCTCTAATCAAAAAGCAATGCGTAATGTCTTTGGTCCAGGCAAGGTCGCAGCCTGGCAGCATATGATGGGTCATATGTTTTTGATACTGCAGTACGCTGCTGCAGTTACCATTACTCATAGCTTGGCTGACTTCCTCAAAATGAATCGACTGTGAGGCCAGTATTTCTTCAAACATTGGATGCGGGCTTTGGGTTTGATGCAAATAGTAGGCGTAAAACGGCTCATCAACCGCACTACAATCTTGTCGATTTTCCCAACTGCGCATCATTGCGGTAGAAATATTTCGGGGCCCTGACCACATTGCAATACGCTTGGTCATCACTAGGCTCCTAGTTGCGAGTTGTTTTGATGATCTTGCTCAATTAACTCAACATAGTGGCGCTCGAGCTGCTTGGTAATCGCGTGACTGCCTACTCCAATTTTACGACCATCTACCTCTGACACCGGCGTTAGACCGGCAAACGTGCCAGTGATAAACGCTTCGTCAGCACCATAGACATCGGCTAAGGTAAAGTTTCGCTCATACACCGGCACATTATTCGCTTTACATACATTTATGACATTGCGACGGGTAATGCCGTCTAGGCAAAAATCACCACTGGAGGTCCAAACTTCGTCACCACGAACAATGAAGAAATGGGTGGAGTTACAGGTTGCCACAAAGCCATGTGGGTCGAGCATAAGGGCTTCATCAGCCTGTGCTTTAGCGGCCTGAATACAGGCAAAAATACAGTTTAGCTTCGAGTGGGTATTCAATTTCGGATCCTGCACGTCAGGATAGCCCCTTCGCACATGCGTGGTGAATAGACTGACGCCATCACCCTGTGCTAGACCAAGGGCTTTTTTGTGCTCTGCTATAATAACTATAGTGGCAGCAGATATGGTTACACGTGGGTCTTGGTAAGGTGTCGCTTTTTCGCCTCGAGTCACCATTAAGCGAATGTGCACGCCATCATGCATGCCGTTGGCTTTGCAAGTTGCATAAATGCGCGCAACGAGTTCATCGCTAGAGATCCCAATATCCATATCAAGGGCTTTGGCACCATCATATAGCCTGCGCATGTGCTGAGCGATAAACGCTAAGTGGCCCTGATGCAGACGAATGCCTTCCCAAACGCCGTCGCCCAATATAAAGCCACTGTCGAATACCGATATCTTAGCTTCGCTACGAGGAAATAGTTCTCCGTTGATGTTGATCAGAATTGTTTGATTGCGAGGGTCGTCGATATATTGGTGCGTGCCTTTGGCCATGGGTAGCTACTTATAGTGATGTTGTGATGCCTACCTTATAAAAAAATCTCTTGGAATGAAATATTCATTTGCATTATTTAGCAGCGCTAGATAATCAATTATTGATTATGAGGGTGAGTGTTTAGAAACAGTTGCGCATCCATTCTGTTTTTTTTGCGTCTACCGCTTGGGAAATGCCGTACATGCTTAGGTAAATGCCGATAATGAAAAAGGCTCCTTAATTCATATAAAGGAACCTTTAGATAGCATAGGTGCTGTTGCTTAAGCCGAGCAGAAAAGTAGCCTTACTGTTGCCTTAGACTCATTCAGTTTGGCCTCTTAATTTTGCGGAATGCAGCCTTGACCTAGTTTGATTGCCTGACTGTTTGCGCAATTTGCCCAAAGATGGATTTACCATCAGCATCAAACATTTCGATGCTCACGCTGTCACCAAACTTCATGAAAGGTGTCGATGGCTTGCCATGCTCAATGGTTTCAATCATGCGAATTTCGGCGATGCAGCTGTAGCCAACGCCGCCTTGTGCAACTGGCTTACCCGGGCCGCCGTCTAGTTTATTTGAAACGGTGCCAGAGCCAATGATGGTCCCGGTTTCAAGAGGGCGCGTGCGAGCGGCGTGTGCAATTAACTGACCAAAGTGAAAGGTCATATCAATCCCTGCATGGGGTTCGCCAAACTTGCTTCCGTTAAAATGCGATACCAAGGGCAAGTGCAGTTTACCGGCTTGCCATGCGTCGCCTAGTTCGTTTGGCGTAACAGCGATAGGACTAAACGCGCTTGATGGCTTAGACTGGAAGAATCCAAAGCCTTTACCCAGCTCATTAGGAATCAGTCCGCGCAATGAGACGTCATTGACGATCATGACCAAGCGCACGTAGTTTAAGGCATCATCGGCGCTCACGCCCATCGGCACATCACCGGTGATCACCGCCACTTCGGCTTCAAAATCAATACCAAAGCCATCATCAGTAGGCATTTTAATGTCTTCGCGAGGACCTAAAAAGCTGTCGGAGCCGCCTTGATACATCAAAGGGTCGGTCCAAAATGATTCGGGCATTTCAGCGCCACGCGCTTTACGCACTAACTCAACGTGGTTGACATAGGCGCTGCCGTCGGCCCATTGATAGGCTCTGGGCAAAGGAGAAGCACAAGCATTTTGATCAAAGTTCGAGCCGGCGATATCGCCGCTTTCCAACTGCTGCGCCAAGTATGCTAGTTTACCTTCAACTTCTGTCCAGTTGTCTAAAGCAAACTGTAGAGTAGGCGCAATGTCCTGCGCAGATACCATTTTAGTTAAGGCTTTGTTGACCACGACAAGCTGTCCGTCGCGTCCATGTTGTATGCTCGCAAGTTTCATGTTTATGGGTTCCCCGTAGAAGCATTGCTTGGAAAGCCCTGACCGTTGTGCAGCCAGTCGGCATGTTTGGGCGCCTGTTTGGTTTGTGCCCATTCGTCTAGCATTTCTGGTGCCACGCGCTTAAGCTCGGTCATCATTTCAGGCGTGTGCGTATTCGCTGCAAGCTCAATGCGATGGCCGTTAGGGTCAAAAAAGTAGATTGACTTAAATATACCGTGGTTGGTCGGGCCTAATACCTTAATGTCGTGCGACTCCAGTTTTGCTTTAGCAGCTAACAACTCATCCATGCTGGGCACTTCAAAGGCAATGTGCTGCACCCATTCTGGCGTATTGACATCTCGGCCCATACGCGGTGAATTAGGCAGTTCGAAGAACGCCAATACGTTGCCATTGCCCGCATCTAAAAATACATGCATATAAGGATCGGGTGCTTGCGTTGACGGTACTTTGTCTTCAGCTATTGCCAATTGAAAGTCCATGCCTAACATTTTCTGATAAAATTCAACCGTCTCCTTGGCATCGTTGCAGCGATAGGCTACGTGATGAATACGAGAGATTGCCATTATGCACCTTCCTTTGCTGTGCCTGAGTTAGCACCTTCAATCACGCCGCGTTCAACTTGATCACGTTCAATAGATTCAAATAGGGCTTTGAAGTTGCCTTCACCAAAACCTTCGTCTTCTTTACGCTGGATAAATTCGAAGAACACTGGGCCAAGCAGCGAAGCTGAGAATATCTGTAGCAATAGACGAGGTTTTTCACCGTCGGTAGAGCCGTCTAACAGTATGCCGCGGGTTTGCAGTTCGTCAGTTGGCTCACCGTGGCCCGGTAAACGCTCCTGTAGCATGCTGTAGTAAGTTTGTGGGGGAGCGGTCATGAACTTCATGCCTTGCGCTTTTAAACGGTCCCAGCAGGCGAGTAAGTCGTCGCAGGCAAAGGCAATGTGCTGAATGCCCTCGCCGTTATAGGCCATTAAGAATTCTTCAATTTGACCGCCCGCGCCGCCGGCTTCTTCATTGAGTGGAATGCGGATTTTGCCGTCAGGCGCGGTCATGGCTTTAGACAATAAACCCGTGTATTCACCCTTAATGTCAAAGTAGCGGATTTCGCGGAAGTTGAATAAGTCTTCATAAAACTTCGCCCAATATCCCATGCGCCCGCGATATACATTGTGCGTGAGATGATCAAGGGTATGAAAGCCGCAGCCTTTAGGATGTTTGTCGATACCTTCTACCCACTCAAAATCGATATCATAAATGGTGTTGTCGCCTTGATAACGGTCAATCAGATACAGCGCTGCGCCACCGATGCCTTTGATCGCCGGCAGTTTAAGTTCCATTGCACCAGTTTGCATGTCGATTGGCTGAGCACCTTTTTCGATGGCCATGCGGTACGCTTTTTGAGAGTTTTTAACACGAAATGCCATGCCGCAAGCAGACGGGCCGTGTTCTTGTGCATAATAATGTGCAGGACTGTTTTTGGTGTAATTGGTAATGAAGTTAATATCGCCTTGACGCCAAAGTGCCACATCTTTTGACTTATGGTTAGCCACTAATGTAAAGCCCATCATGGTAAACACGGGCTCTAGGATACCTTTTTCAAGGGCTGTGAACTCTACAAATTCAAAGCCATCAAGACCCATTGGGTTTTCGAATAAATCAGCCATTTTGTTTCCTCGTCAAAAGCGGGCGCATTAAATGCGCTATATCGTTCTAAGTGGTCGATAAATTAGTTGTAATTGCAACTAATGTCAAGTAAAACTGTGTTTGCAATTAACGAGCAAGTTTGAAAACGAAATTATACAAATATAAAACCTTACAATTTTGCAATCAGGCGATTGGGCTTAAGGTAACAAAACATTATAAATTTCAGGAGAGCAAAATGGCGGAGCAACAAAAAACACTACTTATCTTAGAGCGATACATGCCATATCGACTGTCAATTGTGTCCAACAAAGTCAGTAGTATCGTCGCGCAAACGTACAAAGACAAATTTGCACTTTCTATTACCGAATGGCGAATTATGGCTGTGCTGGGTGAATACCCTGGTGCGTCTGCAGATGAAATATCGTTAAAAACACAAATTGAAAAGTCATTAATTAGCAGGGCTATTGGCAATTTATTAAAACGTAAGCTAGTGGTGCGTAACGTAGCTAGGGACGATAAACGCCGCTCTGAAGTAACCTTGTCAAAAGCGGGTTACGAGGTATATGCTGAAATAGTTCCCCTGTCTTTGCAGTATGAAAAAGAGCTATTAGATTGCTTGTCAAGCGAGGAGCAGACTATGTTCAGTGACGTGATTGAACGATTATATGAGCATGCACAAACATTATGAACGATGAGTGTAAAGATCCTAAATAGGTTTATGGCTGAAGATTGGATGACAATAATCAAACATAAAAAACCCGGCAAAGCCGGGTTCTTGTCATTCATTACATTTTTGCTTAGAGCATACGCTTGCGACGCATAAATACTGCGCCCATGGCAAGTGTCAGTAATGCAACTGTTGCAGGAGCTGATACTTGAGCTGCGCCTAAAGTAATAGAATCGAAATCGACTAAGTTGCCGTCAAGATCAAATACGTCTAGGAAACCAAAGCCTGTGCCAGCGTCAAAGACCATCTGGTAACTCCACGTTAATGGACCAAAACCAACGTCATCACCGTCAAATTCAAAAAACTCTATACCAGCGAATATATTGTCTGTATCGATAGCTACTTCGAAAAAGAAAATATCGAATACGTCAGCAAAAGAGTATAAATCACTTAAGTTAATATTCACTAAAGCGATGTCATCACCAAAACTGGTATCTAAAACACCGGTGTTTAATGCACTCTGCTTTATTTCAACTTCTATCGAGCCGATTTTACCGTAGAAATCGCCGATGATATCGTGCTTGATAACTAGCGCATTCGCAGATGAGGCTGCAAACAACAAACTGATTGCTAATACTGAACTACTTACTATGTTTTTAAAATATTTCATTTTACTACTTCCTTTTTTTAATAATAAGCCGGGAAAGTATATTCCCGGCGACTGCATTACTATTTACGGTTGAACTTCTAGAGCCGTAGTACCTTGTACAACACCATTACCATCTGTAAATGTAACGGTACCCATGTAAAGACCATTTGGATCTAAGCCACGCGTTCTTAAGCTGATGTTTTGCAAACGACCTTCAACAGCGCGAGTTGATGCTGATACGCGAGTTGTATTTTCTTGGCCATCAACAATCCATAGTAGCGCTTGATAATCAACACTAGCATTGCCTAATAAATCCACACCTTGAACCATTAACAAGTAGAAGTTGATATCAGTGTTTTCCGAGTTTTGCGGATTAACGATAATCAAATCTTCGTTTGCATCAGGGCCCTTAGCGTTCTGTAGCGGTGAACAGCCAGCTGCACGGCATGCCCAAAGCTCTATGTCTAAGTTTGTACCCGGTACGCTTACTAACGCGTCACGTGTACTTATTCTTAGCAATGTTGAACCTGCAGGAACCTCAAAAGTAGTGCGTGAGCCAACTGGAACGTTGATATTAAAATCAAAGTCGCCTGGGTTGCTAAACGATGTTCTATTAATACCAAACGGTAAGCTTAAACCCTGATATTCAGTGGTCATAGAACCCGAATATAAAGTTTCAACAAAGAACACTGCACGGCCTCTGTTTAACTGCAATGAAAGTGACTCAGGTACAACAATTGTTTCTGATGGTACTTGATTCAGCGCAATTGGGCTGCGAACCGTTAAACCATCGGTACGTTCAAGTGTTACCGAACCAAATACCCAGTCGTTGGCTGGGAAGCCAGGAACTGAATCAAAGGTTAGGCTGTAGCTTGCAGTGCCGCCCGGAGCAACTTCTAACAATCCACTTGGGATTACATTGCCAGCAGAGTCGAAGGTCTGAACTGTAACAGCCGTTCCTTCAGGTGCATCAACGTTTACTGTGTAAGAACCGCCATTACCCGATACGTCTGTAACAGTACGAGAAATAGTTTCAGTTCCTTGAAGTTCACCAATTGCAATTGAAGGGTAGTTTAATTGACTTGCGTCAGTTGCAAAGCCTTGAGCAACGATGTCGTTACAGTTTGCACCAAAGCGAGCAGAAGCAACTAAACCAGCTTCACCTTGTCCACATAAGAAGCCTAAGTAATCACCTAAGTTGGCATCATATACTAAACCAGGGTTTAATGAAGGAGCAGGGTCAACATGACCTGCACCAAAATCAAACGGGTCAGCAGGTGTTGAGCCGTTCTCTTTAACAAGGTTTTGACGAGCAGTTGTCATAATAGCCGATTTAATCTCAGCTGGTGACCAGTCTGGAAATTCACCGCTCAACAATGCGCCCATACCAGCAATATGCGGGCTAGACATTGACGTACCTTGTAAATATGCAAAGTTTTCGCCTTGTGGGTTGCCACCGAACTGCAGTTGTTGTGGGCTTGATGCAGCTAAGATGCGAACACCTGGAGCTGTGATATCAGGTTTAAGTATGTCAGCAGTTTGAGTATTAACACCACGTGATGAGAAACCAGCCATGATGTTGCCGACTTCAGTCGCTTCTATCGCAGAACCGTTCAATGACATTGTTACGTTAGTCGTACCTGCATTAACGCTGTCTGCTAAAGCTAAACCATCAGCGTTAAAGACCATTACGCCTGGGATACCAATACCAGTGTCTGTGCCACCCATAGCAATAGGTGTTCCGCTTTGCGTATACACTACTGCACCGATGGCGCCGGCAGCTTCAGCGTTTAATAATTTATCAACGAATGGACAACCGCCACGAGCGATAAGCGCGATTTGACCAGTTAAGTCACTTGATAACGGACCACAAGCTTCAATTGGAACAGCTAGACCTAAATCGGCGGTTAAACCACCTTCAGGAACAGCGGTACCAATAACTGCAGGAACAGAGAAAAATCCGCCCGGCGCCAATACACCACTGTTGATGGTAAGTTCGTTACCGATAGCAGCAGATGTACCGTCGTAGGTAGACGCAGCTACTGTTGCAATCCACGGTGCAATATTACTTACCGTGCCAGCATTAGGGCCGCTATTGCCTGCAGAGGCTGCGAAGAATACACCGGCATTTGCAGCGCTTAACGACGCGTTGTATACGGGCGTATTAATATTTTGTGAGTTACCAATCGAATAGTTTAATACGTCTACACCGTCAACTACTGCTTGGTCAATAGCCGCTAAGCTGTCACCAAAGAAACATCCGGCTTCGTCTCCGCCTTGTGGATTAACGTAGTTTGCGTTCCAGCATACTTTGTATGCAGCAATACGTGCGCGCGGAGCCACACCAGATAAAGTGCCAACCTCTGTGCCATTCAATACTGCAGTCACGCCAGCGTTACCCGCCGCTGTTGAAGCGGTGTGGCTACCGTGTCCATCGTCATCCCTTGCCGAAGCGAATGCGCCTAAACCAAACTGCATTTCATATACACTTGAAAAAGTTGCGCCAAAGTAGCGTGCGCCGATAAGTTTATCGTTACATGTAAATTCATCCGCAGGGGCAGTAGAGTCGTCATAAACAACTACACCATTTGCGTCAACAAACGAACCAACAGTACCTACGTTACAGGCGTTTTCCCACCCAGCAGGCGCTGGCGAGTAACTTTGCTCTGGGATAGACGGGTCTGATCCAAAGGAAGGGTTTTCTGGCCAAATACCAGAATCTAATATACCTACGATGACGTCTTCGCCAACGATACCAAGATCATGCAGACCATTACCCGCATCGGTAACTAATCCCATGAATTTAGGCGTATTAGAAGTCTGTAATTTATGTACTTCGTCTGCGTATACCGCAACAACGTCTGGATGGTTGCTGATAGCTTCTACTTGTGCAGGCGATAAGCGCGCAGAGAAACCGTTGAAAGTATGAGCGTAGTTATGCAGAACATCTACTACACCAATCTCAGTTGCAACCGAAAGTTGCTTCTCTTTCATGGCAGCAACGTAAGCTTGAATTTTAGGTGAATCGGCATTGTAATTATTGCCCGCTCTAGCCACCATTTGGTTGCTAGGTACCATTTCACCAAGTTCAACGGCCATATTAACTGCGGTGGAACCCTTCAACTCAACGATGTACATGCCCGATGCTGCTTGAACAACTGGGGCAGGACCGGTCGCGGTAAGTTCGCTAGCATCTACCTGAACAAGATATGGCGATGCTGTCGCATATGCACTCGCCAGCGCGGTTGATACTGCAATACCCACTAGGTATTTATTAAATTTCATTTACTTCTCCCGTTTGAATCATTTTATTCTAAAGTATCCAGTACATCTATTTCTGCATCTACTTGGCTTGTTAATAATTCAACCCGCAGCCGCAACCATAAAAGCACTAGTAACTAAAGGTTTCGATCGAAATTTTTATTATTATGTCATTATCTTTTGTAGTTATTGTTAAAATAATGGCAGAGCATTCAAGCAATATTCATGCCCTGAAAGTAAGTTGCTATTTTTAAAGGAATAATTCTAAAGTATGTTTATCGGGACTGCCAGTGTTGTAAAAAAACCTGACATATGAACGGTCATTTATCAATCAACCTTAATCCATATGGTGCTAAATCTGATGATTTGTGTTTTACACGATTTCAGACTATTTGTAGTCAATTGAAAGAGTTGCTAACGTAGCTTATGGATATCAGCAGATTTTTTAGGAAAGACACTTGAAAAACCGTGGTGAACACTTTATCCGTTGGGGTATTCTTGGCTGCGGCAATATTGCCAGTACCTTTGCACAATCAATTGGCCAAGTTCATGGCGGGGAGTTGTGTGCGTGTGCAGCAGGTGAATTTGGTCGAGCAAGCATGTTTGCAAAGCGCCATAAGATCAAAAAAGTACATACTGATTATTCGTCACTGGTCGCTGACAATTCGATTGACGCTATATACATCGCAACAACGCATAATTTTCACTTTGAACAAATAATGCTTTGCTTAGCGAATCATAAACATGTGCTGTGTGAAAAACCGATTACGATCAATGCAAAACAAGCGCGACAGGTCCAATTGGCTGCACAGAAACATAATTTGCTTGTGCTAGAGGCAGTTTGGACGCGTTTCTTGCCGGCTATTGAAGCGCTTCAAAATGTTTTGAAACAAGAAATTATTGGTAATGTCAAATCACTTTACGCCAACTTTAGCATCAACTTAGATATATCTGATGAACATCGTTTGTTGAATCTAGACTTAGCAGGCGGAGCGCTGTTAGATTTAGGTATCTACCCCATTACTATGGCCGACATAGTTTTTCAAAAACCGCCGACACACGCCAAAGCTAGTGCGTTAATGACGAACACAGGTGTCGATGAGTTATCTAGTTATATGCTCAATTATGCCGAGGGTCAAACTGCTTTGTTGTCTGCCGGATTTAGACAATGTGCACCAACCGAAGCGTTGATTTTTGGGGATAAGGGCTATATTAGGGTGCCGAACTTTTTAGGAGCAAAGTCATTTGAAGTAGTTCTTGATAATCAGCCAACTCAATATTTTGAATATGATTATAAAGACGAATATTGCTTCCAATTTGAAATTAACCATTTTCATAGATGTCTTGAACAAGGCCTCACAGATAGTCCTGTATTACCATTAGCAAAGTCTTTCGAAATTGTGCAGCTTATGGACATTTTGCGTGCACAGTTTAATTTAGTGTATGCAGGTGACTAATAAATCGATAACGTTTAAAACTAATCGGTTTTTTATATCGCTTTATAGTGCTAGTTATTACCATATTTTTGATTGCTGCTAGGTACATTTGAACCGCTTTAGTTTATCCTTGCCTGACTTCATAATTTTAGCACAACAGAGTGACACCAATTTTTGATTACGATTATAAAAAATGCAGATGTATACGCACCTGAGCACCTAGGTCTGAAGCATTTAGTTATTGCTGAAAACAAAATTATATACGTCGGCGCTACTGTTCCTGAGATTAATATTCAGCATACTGTTATTGACGCTGAAGGCTGCATCCTCATGCCAGGATTTATCGATGGCCACACCCATTTAACCGGCGGTGGCGGCGAAGCTGGATTTTCAACTCGCGTACCTCCGGTGCCGTTAAGCCGTTTTACTCGCGCAGGCGTCACTACCGCGGTAGGTCTGCTAGGCACCGATGACATTACGCGCAGCACCGAATCGATGGTTGCTCAAGTATATGCGCTGCGTGAAGAAGGTTTCTCAGCTTATTGCTATACGGGTGGCTATCACCTACCGCCAACTACCCTGACCGGTTCAGTGCAAAGCGATATCGTATTTATCGAACCGGTGATAGGTGTCGGTGAGCTTGCTATTAGCGATCATCGTTCTAGCCAGCCAACTCTCAATGAGCTATTAAAGATTGCCGCTGAAGCACACGTTGCTCGGCTAATGACCGGCAAAGCGGGAATGCTGCATTTGCACTTGGGAGACGGCAAGCGTGGTTTAAGTTTAGTCAGAGAAGCACTAGAAACCGCTGAAATTCCTCCTCGTACTTACAACCCTACGCATATCAATCGTCAGAAATTTCTATTTGAGGAAGCTTGTGACTTGGCTAAAAAAGGTTGTTGGGTAGATGTCACGGCCTTTGAAACAGGCGAGCAAGGCTATGAGCCGGCCGATGCGCTTTTGCGGTACATGCAGCAAGATTTGCCGCAAGACAAACTAACTATTAGCTCAGATGGAGGCGGATGTCTTCCAGATTTTGATGCAAAAGGAAACCTGATCCATATGGGGTTTGCTGATTCGCAGTCGATGACCGATATTTTTTACGCCTTGGTCGATGATGGCCAAGCCATCGAAAGTTTCTTACCTTTCTTTACAACGAACGTAGCGCAACTGATGAATTTTCATCATAAGGGACGCATTCAAAACGGCGCCGACGCCGACATTGTTATTTTAAATAAACACAAACGCATTGAACATGTCATGGCTATGGGCCAATGGCATGTTCACCATCAACAGCAAATTAAAAAAGGGACTTTCGAGTAACTATTATGCCATCTCCTAACATTAACGGCACCCAAAGAGGCTTCATTATCCCTATCGGTGGTGCGGAAGAAAAAATAGATAACCCAGAGATTTTGTCAAAGTTTGTCGAGCTTTGTGGAGGCTCAGAAGCGGTGATAACGATCATTCCAACGGCTTCGCAACTTAACGATACCGGGTCGCGCTACCAAAAGATATTTGAGGACATTGGTGTCAAGAAAACCTATTCACTTCCTATTAATGAGCGTATTGATGCGCAAAATCCTGAATATGTAAAGACGCTAGAAAAAAGCACGGGTATTTTTATCACCGGTGGCAATCAACTTAGACTGTCTACTATTTTAGGCGGAACGCCTATCGCAACAGCTGTGCGCCAACTCAATGCAAAAGGCGTGCACTATGCCGGCACCTCAGCCGGTGCGGCGATTGTATCTCAGCACATGATTACTGGCGGTAGCACTGGGATCGTGCCCACTGAAGACGGTGTGAATTTAGCACCCGGGATGGGCTTAATAAATACTATTGTGGTTGATCAACATTTTAATGAACGTAATCGTTTAGCCCGTTTGCTCTCAGCGGTGAGTTACAACCCATTTTTAGTCGGTATTGGCTTAGACGAAGATACCGCTGCGTTTATCGATCATGAAAACGTGTTTACCACAGTGGGTAGCGGCGCGATTACCGTTATCGATCCAAGTGGTATTGAGTATTCATCGATGGCGGAAGCAAGCACCGGTGATGCACTGACCTTACTGAATGTGAAGCTACATATTTTAGCCAGAGGCGGACGCTTTGATATTTCGGAACGCAAAGCCTACGTTAAGTAGATATTTTTTACAGTAGTATCACTTAACGGTCGGTATTTAATATAAATCCATTTGAAAAGGTAGCGTATGCTGCCTTTTTTATGTAATTTAAAATATTGTTCTATCTGAACGCAGGATATCTTCGGTTCAGAACTTAAGTAACTAGCAGATCACGCATGTGAGTTCGCTTATGTGCCTAATTTTTACGCAATATGAAGGGTGCAATTGATCATGAAAATTCTCAGTAAAAATGTGTATGTCGGCCCTAATGTATACGCAAACTTCCCCGTTATATGCTACCAAATTGATATAGGTGAGCTCGAAAACTGGCCGTCGGTCAAACTTGGCCAAGCATTTATAGATGGTTTGGTGAATGCTATTCCTTCTTTACAAAAACACGGTTGCTCGTATGGCGAGGAGGGCGGATTTTTGCGTCGCCTACGCGAAGACGAAGGCACTTGGATTGGACACATTTGGGAACACGTTGCCTTAGAATTACAAAATATGGCTGGCTCAGCTGTTACCTTCGGCCGCACCCGCAGCTTAGAAGATAAGGGTTGTTACTACGTAGTGTATCAATACCATCAGCGCGATGTAGGGCTTGAAGCCGGGTCTCTGGGCTTAAGACTGCTTACACATTTAATGCCTGCTAATGTGCAGGAATTAAGCGGTGCGAAAGTAGAAGAGGATTTCGATTTTACGCAAGAGCTAACCGACTTTATTAAGATGGCGCAGCGCAAGGAGTTTGGACCAAGTACTGCTTCTTTAGTTGCAGCTGCTGAAGATCGGGATATTCCCTGGTTACGTCTCAATAACTACAGCTTGGTACAGTTTGGCCATGGCAAATATCAGCAACGTATTCAAGCGACCATTACCAGTGAAACAAAGCATATCGCCGTTGAGATATCCTGCGATAAGGAAGACACCCACAATTTGCTAAATGATTTAGGCCTTCCCGTGCCGCAGCAGGCGATGGTATATAGTGACCGTCAAGCGGTGCGCTCTGCTCAGCGAATCGGTTTTCCAGTAGTATTAAAGCCACTCAATGCCAATCATGGGCGAGGCGTGAGCATCAACCTCACAACTGACGAAGAAGTGGCGACTGCTTTTGCAGAGGCCCAAAAGCATGGCACGAGCCGAGCTGTGTTGGTCGAAAGTTTTATCACCGGTTATGATCACCGCATGCTAGTGGTCAATAATGAACTTGTGGCGGTTGCTAAACGAGTGCCAGGTCATGTTGTCGGCGATGGAATACACAGCATTAAACAGTTAGTAGATATTGTTAACCAAGACCCGCGCAGAGGCGTTGGCCATGAAAAAGTGCTGACCCGACTAGAGCTAGATACTCAGGCCCAAAGGCTAATGGAAGAGGCCGAGTATACAAAAGATACCGTGCTTGAAAAAGACCAAGTGTTTTACCTGCGCTCTACTGCAAACCTTTCTACCGGCGGCACGGCGATTGATGTTACAGACATTGTGCATCCAGATAACCGCGAAATGGCGGTGCGTGCTATTCGTGCGATTGGCCTAGACATTGGTGGCGTTGACTTTTTAACTGACGATATCAGTAAGTCGTATAAAGAAATAGGCGGTGGCATATGTGAATGTAATGCTGCCCCCGGATTTAGAATGCATGTCGCGCCAAGCGAGGGTAAGTCGCGAGATGTCGCCGGCAAGGTTATGGATATGCTGTTTCCTGCTGGTAGTCACGCTCGTATACCGGTTGCTGGCATTACCGGTACAAACGGTAAAACCACCACATCAAGAATGCTTGCAAGCATTATGAAAAGCGCCGGCTTTAATACCGGCATGACCTCTACCGACGGTGTGTATATTGACGGCCACTTAACCGTGAAAGGCGATATGACCGGGCCTACATCAGCACAAATTGTACTCAGAGACCCCAGCGTTGATTTTGCCATTATGGAAACAGCCCGAGGCGGTATCGTAAAACGCGGGCTTGGCTACAGCAGTTGTAATGTTGGTGCTTGTTTGAATATCTCTGCTGACCATTTAGGCCAGCGCGGCATTAATACCTTAGAGCAACTGGCACAAATCAAACGAGTCGTTGTAGAGGTTGCTAAAGACTGCGTCGTGCTCAATGCAGATGACGTAAACTGTCTGCAAATGGCCGAATTCTGCGAAGCCAAACAAATTTGTTACGTCACCATGGACCCAGGTCACGGCTTAGTGCGTGAGCACATTCGCAAGGGCGGCATGGCGGTGGTGCTTGAGCAAGGCATTAACGGCGACATGATCACCATTTACGACAAAGGTGCGCATATCCCCTTGCTTTGGACCCATTTAATACCCGCTACCATAGAAGGTAAAGCGACGCACAATGTTCAAAACGCGATGTTCGCGACTGCTATGGCGTATAGTTTTCATACCTCTTTAGAAGATATTCGTCAGGGCCTACGAATATTTAATACTTCTTTTTATCAAGCACCAGGGCGTCTTAATATATTTGACGAACATCCATTTAAGGTGATTCTAGATTACGCGCATAACCCAGCTGCGATTAGCAATATTGCTAGCTTAGCTAGCAGGCTAGACGTAAAAGGTAAGCGCAGAATTGTTATGGCAATGCCCGGCGACCGAAGAGACGAAGATGTCATTGAAGCGGCCAGTATCGTGGCTCCCAACTTTGATTCATTCGTGTGTAAAGCGGATGATGACAGACGCGGGCGCGGCCATGATGAAATCCCAATGCTGTTGAAAAAGACTCTTGAGTCAAAAGGAATTTCTGCTGACAGTATACAGGTCATTCCAAGTGAGAAAGACGCCGTTGAAGCCGGTTTAGCGAGTTGCGCGCCAGGCGATCTTTTAATCATTCTAGGAGACAACATCACTCGCTGCTGGAAACAAATTGTGCACTTTAATGCTGTGACTGAAGAGGGTGCAGATGCGGTAGATTCTACCCCCTCACACGATTTTCCAGAGAAACTTTATGAGCCAGTGGAGCATAAATTTGAGCTGGGTGAAGGGCAACGTATTGTTCATGACGAACGTGGTGTGCACATTGTAGTTGAGCGTGACGAAGAGTCAGACTAGCGCCAATTGAAGGATAGAGTATGGCGTTTGAATTAGATGAAGTAAGGCGACTCACGGGGCCCAATTTATTATCAGATGAGCCCGGTGCTATTGCCGATGTGTTATTTACCGAAGTAGAAGCAAGCAGGGTATTAGAATGTTGGTTACGACACCTCGCTGAGTGTCGAACAGCAATTAATTGGCAGCATGGTCAGCAAAGCTATTACCGATTTTATGACGGTGGGCTAAGCGTTTCTATTTCTGCCCCAATGGACTTGCTCTATAGCGCGTGCGAATTGCTGGAATTAGCATGGGATTTGTGCGTGCAGGAGCTTGCTAGCAAGGCACAAGAGCGTGCAGAACTAATCGATTTACCGGCACGAATTGAAGCCCTTAAGCAGGCGATAGCCGAAGAGCAGCATCCGGCGCTGTTAGCACTTATGCATCAAGCCGAGGTTCACAACGTGCTATGTTTAACTGATGACGACGAAATCAGCCTCGGCACGGGCCCAAGCTCGCAAACATGGCCGGTAACAGAGTTACCTGATATTGATAGCATTGCGTGGTCTGACTATAAAGAAGTTCCACTTGCGCTGATCACCGGCACCAACGGCAAGTCTACCAGCGTGCGTTTAGCCGCCGAAATCGCCAAAGCCGCTGGTATCAATGCCGGTGTAACCTCTACCGACTTTATTAAAGTGGGTGACACCATTATCGACGAGGGCGATTACTCTGGACCAGGTGGTGCCCGAATGTTGCTCAGAGATAAACGCACTGAAATGGCATTTCTAGAGGTCGCACGGGGCGGACTATTACGCAGGGGCTTACCCGTTAAACAAGCTCGCGCAGCGCTTGTAACCAATGTTGCGAGTGACCACTTAGGGCAATATGGCATTAATACTGTTGATGACATCGCCAATGTAAAAACCATGGTAGGTAAAGCCATAGGTCCTTTGCGCAGTAACGATTATTTATCAGCACAAACGATTGCCATGCAGAGCGCTGCGGATAAAAAGCGGATATTGGTATTAAATGCAGACGATAAGCGCTTAGCGGCTCAGGCTACGCTTTTGAATATGCCTATTTGCTGGTTCAGTACCGATGCAAATCATCCTTTAATATTGCAGGCTATTGCTAAAAAGTTGCCCTGTGTTTTTGCACTCAATGGCGAGCTGATTTATAGCGACGACAAACAAAGTAGCATTGCTCAGATCACAGATATTCCAATGACAATTAATGGTACGGCCATGCACAATGTGCAAAATGCGCTGGGCGTAATTGGTTTATGCAAGGCCATGAATATCGATGAAGCTGCCATAAAGGCCGGACTTTTAAGCTTTGCCAGCAGCGCCAAGGACAACCCCGGTAGAGGCAATCTGTATGAGGTAAATGGCGTAACGGTGATTGTTGATTTTGCGCATAACAGCCACAGTATGCAGGCAGTCATTGACATGGCTTCAAAGATGCCGGCAAAACATAAGCTCGTGATGTTTAGTCATGGCGGAGACCGCTCAGATCAAGATATCAAGGATGTTACCGATGCGGTTAGAGCCCTCGACCCAGCAACCTATGTGCTCGCTGAGCTTGAACGCTACTTAAGAGGCAGAGCAGTTGGCGAGATATCGACGCTCGTTCAAAAGCATCTGCTTGAAAATGGCGTAACGTCAAATAAGATCCTACTTGCAGATGACCCTCTCGACGGCGCTAAGAAGATAATGTCGCACGCAAAAAGCGGAGATTTAGTGCTTCTTTTTGTATTGAATGACCGCGAAAATGTGCAAGACTATCTATTATCGTTGACTTGAAAGGCAATTGATTAGAAAAGGGCAGCTTACATCGCTGCCCTTTTAGTATGTTAGATTACCAGCGATTATTCAAATTTAGCTTTGATATTTAATAGAACATCCATAGGGCGGTGTAAGTTTCTTTTCTACTTCGCCACCGCTTAGCAATGAACTCATTCCCATATCAACATAGTTATCAGCTTTCGGAATATCCGCAGGGTTGGCCGATTTAATGCTGTCTATACCGCCGGCATATTTAAGCTCACCAGCAGGGTCAATAATGTACATATGAGGAGTTGTTTTAGCCGAATATTGCTTACCGACTACGCCACTCGTATCAAATAATACGTGGGTGGGCACTGCGTTGCGGCTGGTGGTAAGCTCGTTTGCCTCATCGGCGCTGACGTAGCCTTGCTTTCCTTCTGCTGAGGAGATGATTGACAGCCATACTACGTCCTGCTCTGTATATTTGCGCTGAAGCATTTGCATGTTGTCACTGTCATAATGCTTTTTCACGTAAGGGCACAAATGGTTAGTCCACTCGAGGATCACATACTGACCTTGAAAATCACTAAGCGATACGCTTTCACCCATACTGTTTGTCAGCGTAAAACCAGGTGCTGGTGCATCTACTTCGACCTTTGCAGAGACGCTGGCAGCGAGGGTGAACGCTAATACGCCCACTAAAGTTTTGAAAGATTGTTTCATTGACGTACGAATTGACATATTACAGATCCTCTTTTGCTTGTTTAATTGCATTTATAACAGTGTTAGGTGTCAGTATTTGCGGCAACACCTGTTTGTTTTTGTTGCCTGCATAAATCACATATAGTGGTACGCCGGCGCGTTCGTATTGGCTTAAATATTGTAAAATTTCGTCGTTTTTATTGGTCCAGTCACCTACCATATAGTTCACATTGTTTTGTTTGAGCGCCGCACGGACTTCGTCGCTCGAAAATGCAACCTGCTCATTGACCTTACAGGTAATACACCAATCGGCGGTCATATTGACCACTACAACTTGATTGTCATCTCGCAATTGCTTGAGCGTGTTTTGATTAAATTCAACAAAAGGCAATGCACTATTGGCACTTGCCGCTCCATTAGATACAGCAAGGGTGCCAGTGACACTCAGCCAGATTGGCAAAGCGATGCTTGCTAGCACGCCAGCACTGTTGACGGTTTTACCAAGGCCGCTGCTTGAGCGTCCGAGTAACCATATGAACATACAAAACAGGATCAGAGCGAGTAACAATGCAAATTGTGCCTGCGCACCCATTTGGCCTGCAAACACCCAACATAGCCAAGCAACTGTGGCAAACATCGGAAACGCCAATGCATGCTTAAAGGTCTCCATCCACGGCCCAGGCTTTGGTAAGTAGCTCATTGCTTTTTTGGATAAAAACAGCAAAGTTAGCGGCAGAGCAAAGCCAATCGCTAGCGCATTAAATAGTACAAACGTTATATAGGGCTCGCTCACTAAAGCAACACCTAATGCGGCAGCCATAAACGGTGCTGTGCAAGGTGATGCCACTATAACGGCTAAGGTGCCGGTGGCAAAGTGAGCGCCGGGGCTATCGCCAGACACTAGACTAGAGCCGACATTAGACAGCCGTGAACTTACCGCCAGTGCATCTAAAAGTACCAACGCAATTAGCGTAAACAAAAATGCTAGTACAACAACAACAGCCGGCTCCTGCATATGAAATCCCCAGCCAACCTGTTGACCGCTCTGTTGCAAGATCACGATGATGGCTGCAAAGAGGTTAAAGCAGAACAGTACCCCAAATAAATAGGCGAGTTTATGGCTTAAGCCCTGTTGCGTGCTGTGCAAAGCCATAGCCTTAATCGATAAAATAGGTAGCACACATGGCATCAGGTTGAGTATCAGGCCACCGGCAAAGGCCATTAGCATAAACACTAGCACTTGGCTGGCAGAAAGCGCCGATGCCTCAGCTTCATCAGAGGCAGCGCCAGCGTTTATCACGCCATTTACGTAAAAACCTTGCTTGCCATCGCTCATTAACCAACCAAGGCTTTGTGCTTTGCCATTAAAGTAATCAGAGCGCGGCACGATGATACGCGTGGCGTCCTCGCTATAAATGAGGTTTTGGGTTGAGGCGTGATTGACCAAGTCACTTCTAAAAGGAAACAGTTTCCATTGTTGCTCGCTAAGCCCATTGACTTCAAACACCACCGCATTGTCGGTGATTTCAAACAGGCCTGATTTTATTTGTGAGCTGGGTAATAGGGTTTTTGTCTTCTCAAAAAGTTCGCTGTGCACGGAAGGCTCGCTGCTCTGAGCAACGGGAAGGTGCATACTTAGGGTTGCCCATCCGGGTATGCAGTCTTCTTTGCATACGAGCCAAGAGACGTCCGCAGTTATCTTTAGCTCTTGCTTATCGTTGAGCATTGACCGGTCAATTACTTCGGGAATATCTACCTCGACCATCAGCAGGTTGGCACCTTCGTAACCATAGTTGACGAGATGCGCTATCGGAATCGCTTTGGGCAAAGGCCACTGAATATCGCCAAAACTGAGGGCTTGCTCAACTTGCCATTTGATTGTGGGCGCCTCTCCCGAATCACCGGGGTTGCGCCAGTAGGTATGCCACTGCGCTTCTGGCATAAACAATACGCCGAGCTCAATATTTTCTCCCGGCACTAAGGTCGTTTTACTATGTAGCAAAAATACTTCGATATGCGGGCCAGTTGCATACTGCTGAGCGGCAAAACTAGAGAGGTCAGGGCGCTCTAGCGACTCTGTTGCGTGAGCAGATACGCTAGTAAATGCACTCAGCAATGCAAACAAAAGGCTAAGCATTAACAAGCTCGATATCGCTGCGCTGAGTTTGAAAAAACGGGTAGATAACATCATTTATTCCATAGAACATGTTTTGGATATTTTTCGTCAATAGTGCGAATATAAATGTATCCAAAATTAAGTAAATCTAGTTACGGAAATTATGACCATAAAGTGCACAAGTACGCTACTGCTTTTGATGCTTGTAAATGCTTCGAGCTTATATGCGACTGATCCTGATATTGAAGTTGGCGAGCAAGCAATCAAACTATCTGATTGGCAGTGGCAGTATCGTGTGCTTATCATTAATATCGAAGACCTACAAAGTACTGATGACTTGCTCGATGCATTAAGTGATAACAGTCAAATGATAAAAGAACGCAAGTTAAAGGTACTCTTGCTAAAAGGGCTTGAGCTTGTTGAAGCCCCTACAACGGGGGATGCTTTAATAGAAAGAACCTCGCTTAATGCAAAAGCAATTCAGCAAGGCTTAGCAGGAAAAACCAGCGTCTTGATTGGTCTTGACGGTGGCCTAAAGTCTTTTTATGACTGGCCAACAGCGAATCAATCAATCAATTTAAGGCAAGTGTTTGCTGATATTGATGGAATGCCTATGCGTCAGCAGCAGCTAAGACGAAATCAGCGTTGAGTAAAGTCACCTCAATGTTTGTGGATGAAAGAGAGAAATCGCAACAAAGCATATAAGCCTAATTGGTAATATGATATGACATAAATGGTTTGACAAAAATATGCATTGTTGGTGTTATGAGTTTGTTGATTGAACAAGCATAAATTTTAGGCAAGACCTTGAGAGAAATAATGGCACATTCAATTTTGAGTAGTACCACGCTAGCGTTTAAATGACTGCTTAAAGCAAGCTTAAAGAGTTGATTGACACCAAACAATTTACAGTTACATATTCACAGCTAATTACAAGACCTTTTTAAAAAGGCAAGTACCCAACGACTGAACATGAGTGAGCTCACATATTAATGTGAGTCAGATAAATAGTGCCTTAAATCAAGGAATAAATATGAGCATACTCGTATTCACAAAAGAGGGTAACGCCCTTGAAAAACGCTGCGCGCTATTGCCTGAAAACGCCAAAGCGTATAAGCGATTAGGGGCCACTGTATTGGTCCAGTCTGGTCTAGGTGAGAGTGTCGGTATTGCCGACCAAGAGTATATCGAAGCAGGAGCTGAGATTTTTAACAATCGCAAAGACGCCCTCACAAAGGCCGACGCGGTGCTTTCTGTCGACGCCTTGTCATTTGAAGATTTTAACCTTACTCCACAAACTGCTCTGAGCGTCAGTTTTTTTGACCCATTCAATCACCAAGCGCATCTTAATCAGGTGCAATCAAGCGGTCGTTCGATGATCGCCATGGAGATGGTGCCGCGAATTAGCCGCTGTCAAAAAATGGATGCATTGAGCTCTCAAGCCAGTTTAGCAGGTTACGTGATGGTGCTAAATGCCATGTCGAATCTAAATAAAACACTGCCAATGATGATGACGCCCGCCGGCACCTTAAAGCCCGCGAAGGTGTTTATTATCGGTGCTGGTGTGGCAGGACTTCAGGCAATCGCTACCGCTAAGCGCATGGGCGCAAGCGTTATTGCTTACGATACCCGTGAAGAAGTGGCGCAGCAGGTGCAGTCCTTAGGCGCCAAGTTTTTACAGATAGATTTAGGTAAAACCGAGTCTACCGCCCAGGGTTATGCAAAAGCGCTCACCCCAGAACAGCTCTTAAAGCAGCAAGAAGCTCAAGCACAGTGTATTGCAGACTCCGATATCGTGATCACCACCGCGCAACTGTTTGGCCGCAAACCTCCGGTGCTAATTACTAACGAAGTGATTAATCGCATGAAGCCAGGGTCAGTTATCGTCGACATGGCGGCGCAAGATGGCGGAAACGTGGAGGCCTCTGTCGCGGGCGAAATTATCGACTTTCATGGGGTTAAAGTGATTGGCACAGGCAATTGGGCCAGTCAAGTTGCGCTCGATGCCAGCCAAATGTACGGGAATAACCTCCAAGCCTTGATTCAAGACATGTGGGATGCAGAAACGCAATCTTTAGTGATTGATGATGCAGACGAAGTTCTAAACTCAGCCTTGCTTACCCATAAAGGCAATCTTGTTAACCCCATTGTAAAAGCTCACTATGCTAAGGAGAGCGCATAATGTCGTTTATTTATTTGACCATGATTTTGGTGCTCGCCATATTTTTAGGGTTTGAGCTTATCCGTAAAGTACCCGCCACCCTGCACACCCCGCTAATGTCAGGCGCAAACGCTGTTTCGGGCATCACGGTAGTGGGCGCCATCGTATTTGCTGGCGGTGAATCAAATACCCTGTCGCAGATACTCGGTGCGTTTGCTGTATTCCTTGCCACCATCAATGTAGTGGGCGGTTACGTGGTTACCGATCGGATGCTAGGGATGTTCAAAGGCAAAGGAGAGCGCAATGCAAAATGAATTGATCATCAACAGTGTTTACATTGTTAGCGCTGCGCTATTTATTTTTGGATTAAAACTGCTTAGCCATCCTAGCACCGCTCGTAAGGGTAATTTGCTGTCTGCCCTAGGCATGCTGTTAGCCATTTGTATTACCTTAATTGACCAAAACATCATAGGCTACGAATGGATTGCATTGTCATTAGGCTTAGGTGCTGTGGTTGGTTTGATTATTGCAAAAAAAGTCCAGTTAACCTCTATGCCTGAAATGGTTTCTCTGCTCAATGGGGTAGGTGGTCTAGCCAGTTTAGTGGTGTCTTTGGTGATGCTGATGTCGGGCGCTCTGCCCGCGTATATTGTGATCATCTTACTTATTGCCATAGCCATTGGCGGCGTGACCTTCACCGGTAGTTTAGTGGCATGGTCAAAACTCAGCGGCAAAATGAGCATACTGATCAAAAGCAAAGCGATGGTATTTAAAGGCCAAGCGTTTGCCAATTCAATATTGCTGCTATGTATAATAGGCCTTGCCGCTGCCGCGGTAATCATGCCTCAAGAATATGTGTATGCCTTTATCTTTGTTGGCTTGTGTTTAGTGTTGGGCGTGATGCTAGTGCTGCCGATTGGTGGTGCGGATATGCCGGTCGTCATTTCGTTACTGAATAGTTACTCAGGTCTAGCAGCTTGCGCAGCAGGTATTGCGATGAGTAATAATTTGTTGATTGTTGCCGGTGCCTTAGTAGGTGCTAGCGGCATCATTCTCACCAGCATCATGTGTAAAGCGATGAATCGCTCGCTCAGTAATGTGTTGTTTTCTGGGTTTCAAGCGGTTTCAGGTGAAACCATCAAGATTGAAGGCGAGATAAAGGCGATATCTTGCGAAGATGCATACTATACCCTTGAAGCTTCGCAGTCGGTGCTCGTGATCCCCGGATACGGTATGGCAGTGGCGCAGGCACAGCATGCAATGAAGGAGCTACAGAGCTTATTAGAGGCTAATGGAGCCGAAGTGGTTTATGGTATCCACCCAGTAGCTGGGCGCATGCCGGGACATATGAACGTGTTATTAGCCGAGGCCGATGTTCCTTACGAACTGCTGCTAGAGATGGATGAAGTTAATCCTCGCATGGAGAACTATGACGTAGCAATTGTGATTGGCGCAAACGATGTGGTAAATCCGGCGGCGCGAGAAATGAAAGGTAGCCCTATTTATGGCATGCCAATTATTAACGCAGACTTAGCTAAAAATGTGTTTATTATGAAGCGCTCAATGGCATCCGGCTTTGCAGGTATCGACAACCCGCTGTTTTTTAAAGACAATGCGCGAATGATTTTTGGCGATGCGAAAGAGTCTTTGAACAACATTATTCGACAGTTTGCAGATTAGGGAATGTGTTTGTACATTCAGCATTATTTTTGACTATAGATTGTCGGCTATACATTGTTGCCACATATTAGGGTATCTTTTAACGAAGGTGTTAGGTCAGACTATTGCTAGCTGATCTGACACTTGTAAAAAGGGATATCGTCAACTATGATCTGCGGTGTTACGACATAAAGCTTAATGTTTGGTGTAAATCATGTTTAGTGAGCTAAATTTAGTGCGCTGCTTAAATGCAATGCAATCTAAATTGGAGGCAATCTAAAACACAAAGTAGGTTAAATGCGAAGTAAATCAATTCAAATCGTATTGTTACTGTTACTGCTGTTTTCACAAGTAGCAGACGCCTTTGCCTGTCAATCTATGTCATGCATGGAAAAGACGGATGCGATAATGCTTGCTGATGATTTACCAATGAACGCTCACGCTGGGCACGCTATGAGTAGCGAAAGTATGAGTGATGACCAATCTGCCATGTGTGAATGTTGCCAGCAGCAGTGTAGCTGTCCCCCTAGTATTATTACGGTTGGGATAATAACCGACAATCCACTCGTAAAATCGCTAGCCTTGCTCAGCTTTCAGCAGGCAGAACTGACAACAAGTGTTGCCTCGGCAATACTCAATCATCCGCAGCGCCCACCCAAACCTCTATCTCTTTAGCAGCCTAGATCTGCTCAAAAATTAAGACGTCTGCACATTTTGCAGGCCTTATTGACGTTGTATTGCTTTTAGCAATGCGCGATAGAGATAAATATCATGACTTGTTTTAAACACACCGCCTTAGCCATAAGTTTAGCGTTTGTATTAATTATATCTGTAGCATCGCATGCGAAAGGCGAAGATACCAATAGCCATCTATTGACCCTTGAAAGGGCCATATCGCTCGCCATCCATAACGACCCTTGGCTGCAAAAAAGTGAGTTTCAAGAGAGAGCCGCACTTGCCCGAAGCGTTGCGCTATCGTCAATGCCGGATCCTGTGATGTCAGTCGGTATCGCGAATCTGCCCACCGATGGCTATGATTTTAATCAAGAGCCTATGACTCAGCTTAAGGCCGGTATCTCGCAAATGTTCCCGCGGGGTGACACGCTTAGATTTCAGCGTCAGCAGCAGCTTGAGATGTCTCAGCAACAGCCGTTTATGCGCCAAAATCGCCAGGCTAATGTGGCGGTGACTGCAGCGCTTTTGTGGCTTGATGCGTATCGAGCCAAAGCCAGCATGCGCTTAATTGAAAATGACCGAGCGCTTTTTGAGCAGCTTGGCGATATAGCCGAGACTAATTACGCTTCCGGTTTAGGCAATACGCGTCAGCAAGATCTTTTGCAGGCCGAATTGGAGTTGGTGCGCATTGAAGACAGATTGCTGATGCTCAGTGCACAAGAGGCGCAAGCCATCGAAAAGCTCAGTGAATGGATTGCCATCGAAGAAGGCGTTAAAAGAGATGACGCTGCGAAGTATTCTGGATCTCATAAGCTCGGCAGTGCACAAGTGTTTGAACTTCCCGAGGCCTTGCCCGACTTGGTGCCTAATAGTCTTGCGCTTATGTTGCAACAGCATGCGAATTTTAACGCAAATGTTAACCCGCATGACTTTCAAGGTTTAAGTCGTCTCATCGTAAGCGGTGATCAACAGCAGTTGGCCGAGATGCTGACAATGCACCCGATGATCCAATCCATTCAACAAAAAATTTCAGCCGGGCAGACCGGCATCGAATTGGCGAAACAAAAATATAAACCCCAGTGGGGCGTAAACGCCAGCTACGCTTATCGTGATGATGACCCCATGGATCGCAGTCGAGCAGACTTTTTGTCGGTAGGTTTTAGTGTTGACCTGCCTTTATTTACCGAAAATAGGCAAGACCAAGAGCTATCTTCTGCCGTCAATGAAGCCGAAGCAATCAAAACAGAAAAGCGCTTGACTATACGCAATATGATGTCGAGTTTGCGCGCGGTATATGCAAGCTATCAACGCCTGTTAGCGCGCCAGAATTTATACGAAGAACGGTTTATTACGCAAACCCAGCAGCAGGCAGAAGCCACGCTCACCGCTTATACCAACGACGAAGGCGACTTTGCTGAAGTGGCGCGCGCTCGCATCGCTGTGCTAAATGCTCAACTAGACGCTTTAAACATCGAAGTAGAACTGCTCAAAACCAAAATGCAAATGGGCTACTTTTTTGTGCAGGCGCAATCGATCCAATCATCTAGACAAGACGCTTTGCAAGAGTCGTCTGTTCAATCAACATCAGGAGCCCAATAATGGCCCAGTCATCAATCAAAAAAGTTCTTTTGGGTACCGCAATCGGTGTGACGTTGGGTGTTGGCGTAACGCTGACCTACACCGCCTTCAATCATGGCTCACATAGCAGTTTGCATGGGAATGGCTCACTAAATGCCGCAAAGGATGCAAACGAACCCCTTTACTGGGTGGCACCCATGGACCCAAATTTTAGACGAGATGCGCCCGGTAAATCGCCCATGGGCATGGATTTAGTGCCGGTATACGCTAATCAAAATAACGATGATTCGCCCGGCACCGTGACGATTTCAGCCAATATTGAAAATAATCTAGGCGTGAAAACCACCATGGCAAGGTTAATGGTGCTCGACAGCATGATCCACACTGTGGGTATCGTGCGTTACAACGAAGATACTTTGGTGCACATTCACCCGCGCGTAGAGGGCTGGATAGAACAACTATTTGTAAAAGCTACCGGCGATTATGTGGAAAAAGGCGCACCTTTGTATTCGCTATATTCACCAGAACTAGTCAACGCTCAGGAAGAATACTTGCTCGCCCTGCAGCGTTCTAATAGTAATCTTATTCGAGCAGCTAAATCGCGTTTGACTGCGCTACAAGTGCCGGAATCTGCCATTACGCGTCTAAGCGAAACACGCAGCGTACAGCAAAACCTGACCTTCACCGCGCCGCAAACGGGTTTTGTCGATAACCTGAATGTTCGCCAAGGCTTTTTTGTGCAGCCTAGTAATACTTTGATGTCTATTGGTGCTTTAGACGAGGTGTGGGTCGATGTGGATATTTTTGCAAGAGACGCCGCGCAATTGGCGCTTGAGCAGACAGTTGATATGCGGGTGGATTATGCGCCGGGCCAGCAGTGGCAGGGCAATATTGACTATATCTACCCTAGCTTAGACAGCAGTACACGCACCGTGAAAGCAAGAGTTCGCTTTGATAATCCTGACTATCAGCTCAAGCCTAACATGTACGCCAGTGTGAGTATTCACAGCAATCAAGACAAGGATGCGATTGTGCCCCAGCGTCACCTTGTGGTGCCGTCACAAGCGGTGATCCGCACCGGCCGTCAAAACCGTGTAGTGTTAGCCAAGGGCGAGGGGAAATTTAAGTCCATAGAAGTCAGCCTTGGGCGCATTGAAGGGGATTATATAGAGATTCTTTCGGGGCTAAGAGCAGGCGACAAAGTTGTAACATCTGCGCAGTTTCTGCTGGATTCTGAAAGCAGTATTAATTCTGACTTTATGCGTATGTTGCCCCCTGCCGAGATGCCAGTAACGGTTTGGACTGAGGCGCAAGTCAATAGCATCATGCTAAGTGAACGCAAGCTGAACTTAAGTCATGGTGAACTCAGCGCATGGAATATGGGCGCGATGACCATGGACTTTATGGTTGCCGAGGCAGTCGACATGACTAGTTTGACCGAAGGCATGAATATTCATGTGGAAATTACTCGCTTACCCACGGGCATGTATCAGGTCAATACCGTGCATATTATGAAAGGTGATCATGCAGATGGCCATGAACATGGTGCCCACGAGTCGATGCTAATGGATATGTCGGCTGATGAGCATATGCACCATATGCAGATGAATGATGATGAGATGATGGAAAATATGCAAATGGACAATATGCAAAAGAATGACATGCAAATGGACCAAGCAATGCAAAAGCCAGCGCATAAGCATCACAAGGGAGCATCTGATTTATGATAGGCGCGATTATTCGTTGGTCGGTTTATAATCGATTTTTTGTGCTGCTGGCCACCATCATCATTATTGGCGGCGGCTTATTTACGCTTAAAAATACGCCGGTAGATGCAATACCTGATTTGTCAGATGTGCAGGTGATTGTAAAAACCAGCTATCCGGGTCAGGCGCCTCAGGTGGTGCAAGATCAGGTAACCTATCCGTTAACGACTGCTTTACTGTCGGTACCCGGTGCAAAAACCGTTCGAGGATTTTCGTTTTTTGGTGACTCGTATGTGTATATCATTTTTGATGACAGTACCGACATCTACTGGGCTCGAAGCCGCGTGCTCGAATACTTATCACAAGTGGCACCAACGCTGCCCGAAGCGGCCAAACCCCAACTAGGGCCAGATGCAACGGGAGTGGGCTGGATTTATTTGTATGCATTGGTCGATAGAAGCGGGCAGCATGACTTGAGCGAATTGCGCAGCCTACAAGACTGGTTTTTAAAGTACGAACTGCAAACCGTAGCAGGGGTGTCTGAAGTGGCCAGCGCAGGCGGCATGGTTAAACAATATCAAGTGCAGGTAGACCCCAATAAACTGCGAGCACACAGCATTCCCCTATCGCATATTCAGATGGCCATTAGCCGCGGTAATCAAGAGGTGGGAGCTTCGGTGATTGAAATGGCCGAAGCCGAATACATGGTGCGGGCAACCGGCTATATTCAAAGTAAGCAAGATATCGAAAATATTCCCATCGGAATGAACAGTCAGGGCACACCTCTGTTTATCAAAGACCTCGCTAAGGTTGAGCTTGGTCCGCAAATGCGTCGAGGCGTGGTGGAATTAAATGGCGAGGGTGAAACCGTAGGTGGTATCGTGGTGATGCGCTTTGGTGAAAACGCCCAAAAAACCATCAATGGCGTGAAGGCTAAGCTCGAGCAACTGCAAAAAGGTTTGCCTGAGGGAGTCGAGATTGTCACGGTCTACGACCGCTCGGCCTTAATCGAACGTGCCGTAGACAATCTGACTTGGAAATTAGTGGCTGAATTTGTCGTCGTGATATTGGTGTGTATCGCATTTTTGTTTCACATGCGCTCATCGATGGTGGCCATCATCAGTTTGCCGGTGGGCATTTTAGTAGCGTTTATTATCATGTACATGCAGGGCATCAACGCGAATATTATGTCGCTGGGCGGAATCGCCATAGCAATTGGGGCGATGATCGACGGCGCCATCGTGATGGTAGAGAACATGCACAAACATATCGAACAAACGCCGCTAACCAAAGAAAACCGTTGGCAAGTGGTAATTGACTCGGCTACTGAAGTAGGCCCAGCGCTGTTTTTTAGCCTGCTAATAATAACTGTGAGTTTTGTGCCGGTGTTTACGCTAGAGGCGCAGGAGGGCCGCATGTTTTCGCCCTTAGCCTATACCAAAACATATGCTATGGCGGCCGCCGCGGCCTTAGCGATTACTTTGGTGCCGGTGCTGATGGGCTACTTTGTTAGAGGCAAAATACTTCCCGAAAACAAAAATACGGTGAATCGGGTACTCTCAGCAATCTATGCGCCCTGTTTAAAGCTGGTGTTGAACTTCCCAAAGTCCGCGATTTTCGCATCGGTTTTGATACTCATCATTGGCGTTTGGCCCGTGAGCAAAATTGGCAGTGAATTTATCCCATCTTTAGATGAAGGGGATTTGATGTATATGCCCACTACCTATGCGGGTGTTTCGGTGGGCAAAGCCAGAGAGCTGCTGCAGCAAACCAATAAGCTGATCAAAACCCTGCCCGAAGTCCAAACCGTGTTTGGCAAAGTAGGGCGAGCTGAAACCGCGACTGACCCAGCGCCATTGACCATGATTGAAACCTTTATTCAATTAAGACCAAAGTCTCAATGGCGTGCAGGCATGACCACCGACAAGTTGATTACCGAACTAAACACGTTGGTGGATTTACCCGGGGTAACCAACGCTTGGGTGATGCCCATCAAAACGCGCATCGACATGCTAGCCACAGGTATTAAAACGCCTGTGGGAATAAAGATTGGCGGCCCTGATCTGGAAATTATTCAACAGATTGGTCAACAGCTAGAGACCATATTGGGTAAGGTTGAAGGCACCGCATCGGTTTACTCAGAGCGCGTAGCCGGTGGACGCTATATCAATATTGACATCGACCGAATTCAGGCGGCTCGATACGGACTTAACATTGCCGACGTGCAGCAAATTGTCTCCGGTGCGGTGGGCGGCATGAATGTGGGGCAAAGCGTTGAAGGCTTAGAGCGCTACCCTATTAATGTGCGCTATCCACAGGCCTACCGAGATTCGCCAGAAGCCTTAAACAATATGCCTATTGTAACGCCCAGCGGCGCACATATTGCTTTAGGCGATGTCGCGAACATTGTTATTGAACAAGGCCCTGCAGGCATCAAAAGTGAAAATGCACGACCAAATGGTTGGGTGTTTATTGATATCGAAAATATTGATATTGGGCACTATGTTGCCACGGCTCAACAGGCGGTGAGTGAGCAGTTAGTGTTGCCAGCGGGTTATGCAATTAATTGGTCGGGGCAGTATGAGTATATGACCCGTGCTAAAGATAAACTGACTTATGTGCTGCCGCTGACTTTAGCGATCATCATTGTACTGCTGTATCTCAACTTTAGAAATTTAGCCGAGGTCAGCATCATCATTGGTACGCTGCCATTTGCCATGGTGGGGGGCATTTGGCTGCTGTATTTGGAAGGTTTTAACTTTTCAGTAGCGGTGGGTGTCGGCTTTATTGCGCTTGCTGGCGTAGCGGTAGAAATTGGCGTGATCATGTTGGTTTATCTAAATCAAGCCTATCAAAAGATGCTGACACGATGTGATAACGAAAAGCAAAGCCCGAGCCTTACTCTGCTAAAAGCAGCGGTACAAGAAGGCGCAGGCATGCGCATGCGCCCGGTGATGATGACATCAGCCTCGATCATTTTAGGCTTGTTGCCAGTGCTGTACGGCACTGGAACGGGCTCGGAAGTGATGAGCCGGATTGCGGCACCGATGGTGGGCGGCATGATCAGCGCGTTGATACTTACTTTATTAGTATTGCCAGCCATTTATCTTATATGGCGAAAGCAGCACATCAAATAAAACTTTGGAAAAATAAGCCCTCGCTGTTAAATGTATCCATTGCGAATCGGTCTGCTAGCGGACCGGTTCGTCTATATTTATTTATTATTTCATAAGTTTTATAGTCCGCTCGACTCAAAGAAAATAATTTTTGGCCGATAAATCTAACAGCATCTAAATCAATAGACTATAGAAGTACCTTTGCTTCCTAAGTGCAATATTACAACAAGACCATAGCATTACTCGCTGCAACGGTTTGATTAAACTAACTTTTGGAAATATATGTGCTAGACATAAACACAATCGACATGATGTGGTTGCTTTTTTGCAGTTGCTTGTTACTGCTCATGCAAGCTGGTTTTATGTGCTTAGAATCAGGGCTAGTCCGAAGTAAGAATAGCTCGAACGTAGTTATGAAGAACCTTGTCGACCTAACCATCGCCTTTTTGTTTTATGGCTTATTTGGTTTTGGCTTGATGTTTTATAGCACCAATAGCTTCATAGGCAGCTTTCACCCAGTATTCAATGGGCTTGATCATAAAATAGTCGTCTTTTTTCTATTCCAAGCGATGTTTTGTGCAACCGCAATTACCCTAGTGTCAGGCGCCGTTGCAGAACGGATGTCTTTTTTAGGTTATATCGCTATTTCTATTGTGGTCAGCGGTTTTATATACCCTATTGTGGGAAATTGGATTTGGGGAGGCCACATTATTCACGAGTCCAGCACCGGTTGGCTAGCAAAGCTTGGATTTTACGATTATGCAGGCGCCACCGTTGTTCATTCGGTTGCAGGCTGGGTAGCGCTAGCAGCAATGCTCATCATTGGTCCAAGAATTGGTCGGTTTGGCGAAGGTGGAGGTCCAATCAACACCTCCTCGATTACCCTAAGTGCAATCGGCACATTATTAATTTGGGTTGGCTGGTTAGGGTTTAATGGCGGCAGTTTATTGCGTTTTGATGCATCAGTGGCGACCATCATTTTAAATACTCTTTTAGGCGGAACATCCGGGATGTTTTCGGCTATATTACTGACTTATTGTTTGTATCGAAAAGCATTGGTGATCCCCTTGATCAATGGCGGCCTTGTTGGATTGGTCACAATCACGGGTTCCGCAAATATTTTACTTCCTTATCAAGCCATTATTTTTGGGATGCTGGCTGGACCGATAGTTATTCCGATTAATGCATTACTAAACAAATATAAAATAGACGATGTTATCGGCGTGGTACCCGTGCATCTAGCAGGCGGTATTTTCGCAACTATTGCGGCAGGGTTTGTCGTTCCTTTAGCTGATGAACAAAGTAGACTAGGCGCAATTTCGGTGCAGTTTATTGGTGTTGTTGCTGTGGCTTTGTTTACCTTTGGCGCCAGCTATTTGGTGATGTTAATCATTAACAAAATAGTGAGTCTGCGGGTATCTGCAGAAGACGAAATTATGGGTTTGAATATCTCAGAGCATAATTTATTAGCCACAAATGCAGATATGATTTCCCAGCTTTCTGAAAATATAAAAACAGGTGATGTACTGAGTAAAATTGCGGTTGATACGAGCTCTGAATCCTTTGAGGTAGCCAAAAGGTACAACGAAATAGTGGATATGTTTGATGGACTTAATTCCACAAAACAAGAAGCTCTTGAAAATGCGGTATATCATGCTAGTCATGATTCGCTTACTAGCTTGTTGAATCGCTATGCGCTCAACAAAGCACTCGAAAAAGAACATATCTTAGCAAAACAGTTTGATGAGGCTTGCTGTATCGCGTTGATTGACATTGATAGGTTCAAATCTGTAAACGATACATATGGCCATGATGTTGGCGACAAAGCAATTCAGCATGTAGCGTCTATTTTAAGTCGACGTGCATCCTTAAGTGACATTGTTGCTCGCGCTGGTGGTGAAGAGTTTTGTATTATTATGCCGAAAACAACATTAGAAGAGGGCGCATCTAGAATAGAAAAACTGCGTAAACAGCTTGAGTTACTCCCACTTGTAGGCGAGGACTATCATATCCAGATGACCATCAGCGCAGGTGTTGCATTGATGGATGCTAGCTCTACAACTGGCCACACTATGAAATATGCTGACAACGCCTTGTATGCAGCAAAAGAAGCTGGGCGCAATAGAATCGTAGTGCATACTGAAAATTCTCAAAGTAGTCGTCCAAGGTAACAAAAGTGAGTCGTTAGTCTTCAAACACACAGTTCTTGGCGTACTCTTTAGCTTCATTAATACTCCAATCTGCTTTTGATTTTTCTTCCATATACTCACACCATACTTTGGTGCCGGTGAGCACTGAGCAGCCGTTTAAAGAAATAATTAAGAGGCATGTTGCAAAGACTTTAGCCTTTGTTGAGCTGATAAAATGTGTTGGATATTTCATGGTCACTGCCTTACTAGTTCTGCTTTTAAATATTTGAATAGTTCACGAGATGCAGCCGGCGGTTTGTTCTCTTTTGCTTCTTTAGCTGCGGTGCGCACTAACTGCCGCAATTTTTGTCTATCAAGCTGAGGGTGTTTTTCCATCACTGCCTGCACGCCGTCGTTACCCTCGCGAATCATTTCATCACGAGCTTTTTCAAGCTCATGGAAGATTTTTACGGTATGAGTGTGGTCATTGCGTAGTTTGTCTAAAGCCAGTTTAATGGGCGCTACATCGCGCTGGCGCAGGAGCTTGCCAATGAGCTGTATTTGGCGTCTAAAGCCTTCTTTTTTGCGGTTGATTTTTGCAGCCACTTCTAAAGCGTGCTTGAGCTCGTCGTCTAGAGGTGTTTTTTGAAGCTCACCCTTAGTTAAACCCACGAGTTCGAGGCCTAGCTTTTTGAGTTCTTCAGAAGCGAGTTTAAGCTGCGTTTTGCTTGAAAATTCTTCTGAGCCGTAGTGCTCACCTTTGTCTTCAGAATCAAAAGGGTCAGAATCAAATACGTCGTTATTCATAGGGCGTTTTTTTATATCAATAGTGCTAGACTGGGCGCAATTGTAACAGGGCTGCATTTGAAAACATAATGTTCAGCGCTGTCTTAACATAAGTATTATTTTTAACCGCCATTAATAGTGAAGTGGAGTCTATGCAGGTAGAGCAACAGTTAAGCGAAATTCAAAACATTGTCGAAGAAACCCTTACCCTCGCAAAAAAATTAGGCGCAACTGCGGCTGAAGCAAGTATGTCAAAAGTGCAGGGGATCTCAGTTACTTCGCGCATGCAAGAAGTCGAAACCATCGAGTTTACTAATGATGGCGGTTTGGGAGTATGCGTGTTTGTTGGCAATAAAAAAGGTAATGCATCTACTGCTGACTTAAGCCCTCAGGCCTTGAAATTGACGGTAGAGAAGGCCATTGAAATTGCTAAATATACCAGCGAAGATAAGTGCTCCGGTGTTGCCGATGCTGAAATGATAGCCACCGATATTCCTGACTTAGACTTATATCACCCGCAGGAGCTTGACGCGGAGTTTGCCCTTGCGCAAGCTCTTGAAGCCGAAAAGGCAGGCCTTGAAACAGATTCTCGCATTGTGAATTCGGATGGCGGCAGCTACAACGCAAATTTGGGTGTGCGAGTATATGGTAATACTAACGGCATCAACGCCGGTTATCCTAGCAGCCGATACAGCTTAAGCTGCGTGCTGATTGCCCAGCAAGATGAAGACATGCAGCGTGATTATGCTTACACCGTATCGAGAGAAGCTGACAAGCTAGAGACTCCCGAGTGGGTAGGCAAGCAAGCTGGTTTACAAACGGTTTCTCGACTTGGCGCGCGTAAAATCGACACGGCTAAAGTGCCGGTAATTTTTCATCGCGACATCGCTTCTAGTGTATTTGGACATTTTATTGGTGCGGTAAGTGGTGGCAGCCTATATCGCAAGTCATCGTTCTTACTCGACTCAGTTAATACGCAAATTTTTCCAAGCTGGCTGAGCATTCAAGAACGGCCTCACTTGCTGCGGGGGCTGGCTAGCAGTCCTTTTGATAATGAAGGGGTTCGCACGGTAGATACCGACATTATTAGTGACGGCATATTGCAGCATTACCTGCTGAGCAGCTACTCTGCCCGCAAGTTAGGTTTACAAACTAACGGTCATGCCGGTGGTATTCACAACTGCATTGTTACCGATACTGGTCACTCTGATGAGAATTTACTCCGTGAAATGGGCACTGGCTTATTAGTGACCGAACTCATGGGACAAGGCGTCAATATTGTCAATGGCGACTACAGCAGAGGAGCCGCGGGTTTTTGGGTTGAAAATGGCGTGATCCAATACCCGGTGCATGAAATTACTATCGCGGGTAATTTGAAAGACATGCTCATGAACATTGCTGCGATTGGCAAGCAAAGAGAAGTAAGAGGCGCCTTGCAAACGGGCTCAGTATTAATTAGCGAAATGCAAATAGCAGGTAACTAAGAATCGAATGCTTGTCGCGCGCGGACGAGTGCTCAATTTATCAAAATCGCTAGGCATCGCAGAAGGCAGCTTGTGCACACTAAAAGGTAAATTGCTAGCGACTGCTGCCGCAACCTGTCTTATCGAGTATATTTACGGGGTAAATTGATCGACAAACTAACAAGTGTCTTAACTAACTGATTCAGATCAAATTACTCAACACCAATTGTTGGCATAGTGTAGTTAACCAAGGCGTTTTTAGTTACCGTTTTTTATAGCTAATTATTCAGGCCTCCGGTTGTTTCCTTTTCACTATCTACCCATTGAGGTGAAGCACTATGTCATTAGAAAAACACAGTTTGTTAAAAGAGTTTCCAGATCATCATCACACCATTCGTCATTTAAAAATGCACGATGCCCATTTTGCTAAGTTGTTTGATCAATATCATGAAATTGATCATGAAGTATTTAGCATTGAACGGGGTGATAAAGCAACGTCGGATAATTATTTAGAAGAACAAAAGGTGAAACGCGTACATCTAAAAGACACCTTGTTTGATTTAGTAAAAAAAGAAGAAGCCGCGCAGTAACCATGCAATGATGCCAATAAAATAAAGACACAAAAAAAGCGCAGTTGCTTAAAACAATGCGCTTTTTTGTTATCTAAAATGTTAGTTGCTAATCAACGGCACCACAAAAACGATAACCTTCACCATGAATGGTAACAATTAACTCTTCATCATTCGGCTCAGATTCAAAATGCTTGCGAATGCGACGTATAGTTACGTCTACCGTGCGATCATTTGGGCGCAATTCACGGCCAGTCATTTCCATAATCAACTGTTCGCGGGTAAGAATTTTACCAGGATTGCTCAAAAACAAATGCAAGGCTCTGAACTCACTGCGCGGCAATCTAAACTCATTACCAGCGGCAGATATTAAGCTGCGGCTGTCGCCATCAAGTGTCCATCCGTTAAACTTGACCTTGCTAGGTAAGTCGTCGTCTTCAGCAGAATTACTTGTGCGAGAGAGTAAGTTACGCGCACGAATAGTCAGTTCGCGTGGGTTAAATGGCTTGGTTAAATAATCATCCGCACCTATTTCGAGACCCAAAATACGGTCGACATCATTGTCGCGGCCAGTTAGGAAGATAATTCCCACGTTTTTGCGGTCGCGCACTTCACGCGCCAAAATTAATCCGTTTTTCCCGGGTAAATTGATATCCAGAATGCACAAATTAATATTGTTATTCTCAAAATGGTAATGCATTTCTTCACCGTTTTCAGCTTCAAAAACATTATACCCTTCAGCTTCAAATAAACTTTTAAGGGTGGTGCGAGTTACCACTTCATCTTCTACTATTAATATATTTGGCGTTTGCATTGTTTTACACTGTTCTCATTAGCAATTGAAGCAGGCGGCAGTTACGATGCCCATCTCAATATTGCCTAAGTTTATGCTGTAATGCGTCATGTCTGGCTGATTACAGCGAAAATAAGCGTGTTCCATTACTTATTACCAGATTCCTGTCACAGTATTTCAAAAAAGTCATCATTTTAAAAGTAACTTTTTTGTCAATCCACGTAATTTGTTGTATAAAAACCTAATAAAAAACAAGAAGATTGTCTTAACACGATGTTTATTACCGATAAGTTGTAAATAAACAACAGCTGCAGATTACCTTCCAATAAGACTAAAATCTAGGTCGTACCGCGTTTAGCTGGTATAAACCTGTTCATACTCTTTGGCTGCTTGCTGCCATGTAAACCGTTTTTGCATAGCTCTTGTTTGCATTTGCTGTAATAACTTAGGTTGTTCTTTAGTCAATAACAATACACGACGTAAACAGCTCAATAGCGCTTCTGAAGATGGATCTAAAAATACAAAACCATTTCCCTCTGCGTCTGAAGCGTCTATTACGGTATCGGCTAAACCACCTACACTTCTGACAACGGGCAAGGTTCCATATGCAAGACTGTACATTTGGTTTAAGCCACAGGGCTCAAATTCTGAAGGCATTAAAAAGAAATCGCTGCCGGCTTCAATTAAGTGTGCCCACTCTGGAGAAAATGCTTCGATGAAGGCAAATTGTTCAGGATATTGTTTTGCAAGTTCTTTTAATTCGGCGGTAATGCTCACATCGCCAGTTCCCATGATCACAAGCTGTACTTTATGCTCAAAGAGCTCGGCCAACATCGGCATGAGATAGGCAAAGCCTTTTTGCTGTGTTGCTCGGCAAACCATGCCAAATAGTGGAACCGTTTTTAATGCTTTTAATTTGGATTTTTTCTGCAGCGCGACTTTGCATTTTTCTTTACCGGTCATGTTGCTCAACGAAAAATTGTGTGGAATCAGTGGGTCGTTGCTGGGGTCCCATTGTGTGTAGTCACAGCCATTCAATACACCGGTTACTTTGTACGGTGCTTGATTGATAACATCAAAGATCCCATGGCTGCCAACCATGCTCTTAATTTCTTGGGCATACGTTGGGCTAACGGGGCAGACCTTATCGGCATAGCTAATGCCGGTTTTGAGTAGATTTAGGTAGCCGTTATCGGTATTGACCTGTGAATGCGAAAAATCATCCAGTATAGGCACTCTGGATAGGGCGCAAACTCCCTGAAAAGCTGCATTGTGAATAGTGATCACCGTTTTCGATTTGGCAAAAAATTGGTCATCAGCTATGACTGCATGACGGGCGATAAAGTCGCTTTTTACAAAATAGTTTGCAATTGCGGTATGCCAGTCGTGGGTGTGCACAAGGTCGGGCTGAAAGTTAAGTTCGCTTGCAATCTTTAACGCCGCCAGTGAGAAAAACGCAAATCGTTGTGCATTAGAGCTCGCGTCCTCCGAGTAGGGCGTGGCGTTTTCGCTAAAATAAGGATGGTCAACCAAATACACATCAAGGTCGTGCAACGATAGCTGCTTAACGCCAAACTCATAATGCTGCTGATGAATGTGAATGGATTGTTTAGGCATTGCATCGGCGAGCGCAAAATCAGCCGCCACCTGTTTATAATAAGGAAGTACAATCTTAATTTTGTGTCCGCGCTCGGCTAGGGCGAGCGGTAAGGCTTTACCCACGTCGGCTAAGCCGCCAGTTTTAATGATGTCTTCTACTTCTGAAATGAGGAACAGAATATTCATTGTATTTATTTTAACCCTTGGTAAACGCAGAATTTGTTGGTTTGACACAACACACTGTATTTAAAAAATGTTTTTTCAATATGCTCAGGATAGGGCAAAAAGCGATTGGCTACCATAGTTAAGCGACTGCCTCTATTTCCTTTTGCATACGCATGCTTAATAAAGGCTTGGGTGATGCCATATTCGTTTTTCAAACCATCATGAAACGGAGGGTTGCTAACAATGTGCTCAAAGTGTTGATGGATTTCTTGCATGCCATCGCTCGCGACCACATCAGCCTCTAGCTCGTTGAGCGCAAGTGTTTGTTCGCTGCAAAATACCGCCAAGGCTGAAATGTCGCTCATGGTGACTTTGAGTTTAGGATTAGCTTTTTTAAAATAGCTTCCGATAACGCCGGTACCGCAGGCAAAGTCGTAGAGCTTGCCGCGCATCTTTCGCAGCTCTTCTGGCTGCGCAAATTGCTGCAATAGGAGCTGGGTACCGGGGTCAAACTGCTTATGCCCAAACACGCCTGGGAGTGAATAGATTTTGAGCGCTAGCGCGTTCACGTCGTAGCTACGGACTACCCCATATGCGCCGATGTCAAACGACGGCGGCACTGTCTCAACTGTGCAGGTGATTAAGCCGCAGTGTTTCGCGCTGTCGAGCTTATTGATTAAATGCCCAAATTTTTCGAGCTGCTTGGCGACGCTTTTAATGCCGCCTTTGTTCTCGCCCACCACCATCAGTAAACTATTGGGTTTTATCAGGTGAGCCATATTGGCTAGCAGCATGTCTAGGTGCTGTTTTGCCTTTGGCATATAAATGACCACGCCGTCAAAGGCTTCACCTATCTGCTCCCGGCTAAAAGCTGCAGAAAATAGATGCATTTCAGGCGCGATAGCATGCATCGCTTTATAACTATCAAACTGTTGATGCAGGCCCATAATGTTACTGCCCAGTTCTGCAAAAATGGCAGTATCGCTAGGATTAACTATCGCCCAGCGTCCAGTATCGAACAGTTCGCGATTGCGCAGCAAAAGCTGACTAGGTAAAGATAACATTAACTTACTCGCTTATAGATAATGTCCCACACACCATGACCGAGCTTTTGGCCGCGGACTTCAAATTTGGTAATTGGGCGATATTCAGGGCGTGGGACATACACACCATCGGTGGCGGTATTTTCAAACCCCGTCGCTTGCTGCATGACTTCAATCATATATTCGGCATAGGGCTCCCAATCGGTTGCCATATGAAATTCACCCCCAATGCATAGTTTACTGCGAATTTTTTGCACAAAATCGGTCTGCACGATGCGGCGTTTATGGTGGCGGGTTTTATGCCAAGGATCAGGAAAAAACAGCTGCAGTCGGCTGAGCGACTCATCGCTAATACACGAGGCTAACACTTCAACGGCATCGTGTTCAAATACTCGCAAATTAGTCAATGCCGCTTCTGCGGCATCGGCTAGACAGGCGCCTACACCCGGACGGTGTACTTCAATACCAATAAAGTCGGTATGAGGAGCATGTTGCGCCATTTCGACTAAAGACTTGCCCATGCCAAAACCAATTTCAAGCACTCGCGGTGCACTTCGGCCAAACACTTCGTCTAGGTTCAGCATGCCTTGTTCGACGTTGAGGCCCATATTCGGCCACTGCTCTTCCAGTGCTTTACCTTGAGCCTTAGTTAAGCGGCCTTCGCGTTTCACAAAACTTTTGACTTTTGAAATATACACACCCGCTTCGCGGGCTTCTTGCTCTGAATTAAAACGACTCATAATCTTGGTGGTCTTTCTTTTTAGTGATGGAATTACCGAAACATGTTGAGTGTAACCAAGTTTCAGTCAAAACCCGCATGCAAAAAATACTCATCGTTCAATACTTAAGCAAAATCAGTTAGTTGCAAAAAATATTGATTTGATTTGGGTTAATTCTAGCGGGTTTTCGTATATGTTGGGGTAGTATAAAGCATTGTGCTTGACCTGTGTTTTTAAAATTTAAAATATCCTAGCTGGTGTCGCACGCATCTGATCAACATCGTATCCGTTAAATAATTACTTAGCAGTGATAAAGGCATACAGTAATCATGACAGAATTTTTGTTTTCGCAACAGGTATTGGCTTGGTTTGATAAGCACGGCCGCAAAAATTTGCCTTGGCAGCAAAACAAGACGCGTTATTCTGTGTGGATATCCGAAATCATGCTGCAGCAAACGCAAGTGAAAACGGTGATCCCCTACTTTGAAGCTTTTATGGCACGGTTTCCTAACGTAGTCGCACTTGCTGATGCTCCGGTAGACGAAGTGCTGCATATGTGGACTGGACTAGGCTACTATGCACGTGCTCGTAATTTGCATAAAGCTGCAGTGATGGTTAAACAGCAGCACGGAGGCGATATACCAAATACCTTCGAGCAAGTACTCGAACTGCCGGGCATCGGTCGCTCGACTGCTGCCGCAATACTCTCGCTGGCCGACAATCAGCCTTATGTGATACTCGATGGTAACGTAAAACGCGTATTGGCAAGGTATTTTGCCGTTGACGGTTGGCCGGGTAATAAAAAAATTGAAGATAAGATGTGGGCTATGGCCCAATCTTTAGCGCCAACAGATCGCCACGGCGACTACACCCAGGTGATGATGGATTTAGGCGCGACCTTGTGCACTCGCAGTAAACCCAAGTGCGAAGCCTGCCCAGTGAGTTCGCATTGCTTAGCTTTTGTACAGGGTAGGCAAGTAGAACTGCCGCACAAAAAGCCAAAACAGGCGATACCAACTAAGCAAACTTATATGCTTATTCCGATGTATCAAGGCAGCGTTCTACTTAAAAAGCGCCCAGCTACAGGCATATGGGGTGGCTTATGGGGTTTTGTTGAAGCAGATGAAGAAACCTTAGAGACGATGCTCTTGAATATAGCTTGTGCAGACATACCGAGGCAGAGCATGGAGGCGTTTAGGCATACCTTTAGTCATTTTCATTTAGAGATATCGCCTATATTGTTACCATTGTCTCACCCGCCGACGCAATCGGTACAAGAAGATACCGTGATGTGGTACAACATTGCACAGCGCTCAGAGGTGGGACTTGCCGCACCGACTGTGAAAATTTTGAAGCAAATACAAACTGACTATTTATAGCCATTTAATATCGATACAGGACAAAGACAGAGACTATGCCCAGAACCGTAAACTGTGAACACTTAAACAAAGAAGCTGATGGACTAGATTTTCAACTCTACCCAGGTGAAATTGGAAAACGCATCTTTGATAACATCTCCAAAGAGGCGTTTGCGATGTGGCAAAAAAAGCAAACCATGCTCATAAATGAAAACAAACTGAACATGATGAACGCCACAGATCGTAAGTTTTTAGAGGATAAAATGGTCGCATTTTTGTTTGACGGCATAGAGCCGACCATTGAAGGTTATGTTCCGCCTACAAAATAATCAATTATGCTATGTATGGATTGTTTAGTGCCTTAAACCACAAAAAATCCCATAGTTTTCGCAAAAAGCTATTGACTTGAGAGGCGTAAATCCGTTTAATACGCGTCCACAGCGATTTAGCTGTTGCCTCGATAGCTCAGTTGGTAGAGCAGCGGATTGAAAATCCGCGTGTCCCTGGTTCGATCCCGGGTCGAGGCACCATTATTCATAAAAGCCCTGCTCAACGAGCGGGGTTTTTTGTTTGTGTAAAACAAACAACTTCGACGGTACTTGACGATCATCACCACTATTCGCTAATGTGAGCCCTCGATAGCCTCAATCTATTTGAGCGCACTTGCTCACAAGGACGATACAACAGCATGCTAAAGATATTTACCCCCAATAATACTGCCGCAATTATTTTTACAATCGCGTGTTTAGGCTTGAGCGCTGGCACGACAGCTCAACAAATTCCTGAAGAAAGTATGCTGCCTTGTGACGAGGTCGAAAAAGCCGCTTTGGAGCAGGCCACCCCAGATGAAATTAGACGGATCACGGCATTTACACCAGCTGAAATTGTTGAAAGAAAAAATCCTACCTACCCACGAACCGCGGCCATGAGGTCGCGTGAAGGCTGGGTAAAAGTAAGCTATGTAATTGACGAAGAGGGCAAAGTGCAAGATCCGGTGGTTTATGATCATGCAGGTGACAGCGCGTTTAAACGAGCAGCAATGAGTGCTATCAAGGGCTGGGAATTCAAACCCGCAATGAAAGATGGCAAACCAACTCAGCAATGCCACCAAGCTGTGCGTATCGATTTTACAATGGGCGATGTAAGCGGGGCCAGCAGGCGCTTTGTCAGTACTTACAAAAAAGCCACTGCGTTTTTTGAGCAGGGCGATATCGAACAAACAGAACAACTGCTTGAAAAATTAAAAGCAGACGATGACCGAAACCGATACGAAAACGCCTGGTTGTGGCGCTTAGACTCTTTGGTAGCTCGCAAACTCGAGGATCTACCTCGTGAACAAAGGAGTATCAACAGAACCATCTCCAGCGCCGCGAGCCACAACGTAAGAAATCAAACCTTTGATAAAGACACCTTAGGGTATATGTATCAACGTCTGTTTGCCGTTCAAGTTAATCGAGGCTTATATGCAGAAGCCTTACAAACTGTCGATAAAATTGAAAATTTGAGTAATGGCGAGAAGCTGATGGTGCCGATTCAATTAACAGTTGAGAAGGTTAAAGACTTTATTGCATCAGACGCCAACCTATTTGTAGACGGGCAAATTAATAAAGGTAGCAATTTTTTTCATACTCTGGCCCGCAATCAATTTACCTTTTTTGAAATAAAAGGTCAGCTCGATACGGTTGAAGTACGCTGCGAAACTCACCGAGAAAAGTTTACGGTGGCCGAAGACTTTGTATGGTCTATCCCTGAATCTTGGGGACAGTGCCAAGTATTGGTGCAGGGTGATTCAGGTACTCGCTTTTCGTTAGTCGAGCTAAATCAAGCTTAGTAAATGTAAGTCAATGAACATGAAGATAACGCTAGTTACTTAACCTGCAATCCTTGCTGTAGCGCTTTTTTAAAGGCGCTGACAGCAGGAATGCAGGCAATCACCATCGTCGCTAAACACACGATACCGACAAGACTCAAAGATTGTAATGTAAACACATTGGCCTCAACAAACAGGCCGTAAGTCTGGCTTAGCCACTGACTTCCTAGGTTTAAACTTAACCATACAAGTAACATCGAGATTGCACACGCCAGCACCGTGATCAATAGTGCTTCTGCTTGAATCAGTATGAATATAACAAGCGGCCCTGCGCCAATCGCCCGCAGCACGGCAAGCTCTCTGTGCCGCTCGCGAATAGACGTAAGCAACATGGTGGCCATGCCCAACAGCGAAGAAAGCAAAATTAATATTGAAATTACCCGCAGAAGGTTTTCTACATTGCCGACTATCTTCCACACCTCGGCAAGCGCCATTCCCGGAAGGATCGCACTGAGCGGCTCACCTTGATATTGATTAATATTGCGCAGTACGGTCAGTGCTTGAATTTTTGATTCTAAGCCCACCAACACTGCGCTCACACTTTTAACATCAAACTCGGGGGTTTCGCCATTGGACAAGCGTGTCAGCAGCGCCTCTTGATCGGCCTCGCTCATATGCATGGCCTCTATACCGGCCAAACTCACATGAACGGTTTGGTCTACTGGCGTACCTGTACTGTCGAGCACGCCTACCACGGTAAACGGGGAGTTGTCGTGATGATGGAAACTAGTGTGCCCAATACCATGAGAAATCACTAGGCTGTCGCCCACATCATAGTTGAGCTTGCGCGCTACTTCAGCGCCAATTACTGCTTGCAGGGGCGAGGCAAATGCTTGGCCTTGTGCGAAACTAAGCGGCTGTTTGTTACCGAATTTATAATGGTTAAAGTAGTCGTCAGTAGTGCCCACCACGCGGTAACCACGATGAGAATCTCCCAAGGAAAGTGGGATTGTCCAGCTTACATTATTGGCATTCTTTAAAGCTTGATAACTCTCCCATGACAAGTTGTTGCTTGGGCTGCCGATACGAAATATCGAATATAGCAGCAGATTGGTTTGCCCAGTGCGCGCCCCCACAATGATATCCACATCAGAAATAGTGCGGCTGAAGCTTTCTTTAGCTTGGCTGCGAATGTGCTCGACACTAACCAATAAGCTCACGCTTACAATGATAGATAGCAAGGTGAGCATTACCGATGCGCGCCTGCTTTTTAAGCTATTTATCGCCAACGATAAAATCATTGCGATAACTCCTGACTGGATTTATTTTCTGCGCCCGTTGGGCAAAGCTCGCTCATATCAAGGTGATGCGCAAAGTGGCTTGCTAACGATTTGTCATGGCTGACAAACAGCAGTGTACTTTTGCAGCGCTCAACGCTCTTCAGTAGTAATTGCATAAACGCATCTCGGGCGTCAGCGTCCAAAGCCGAAGTGGGTTCATCGACCACTAATATTTCAGGAGAGTTTATTAAGGCTCGCACGATTGCGACTCGCTGCTGTTGACCCACACTTAACTGTGATGCTTGGGTGTGCAGTATCTTGCTTGGTAGCTGCAGTTGGTTTAAATACTCTTGAACACGCGGCTCAAAATCCTTGCCCACGCCATTCCCAAAATAGGCCGCAGCTTTGACATTTTGGTTCACTGAAAGATAAGGAATGAGGTTAAATTGCTGAAACACTACGCCGATGTGTTTGGCTCTAAATGTATCGCGCTTGCCTGAGGGTAAATCACTGAAGCTATGCCCAAGCAAATTAATGCTTCCAGAGCTCGGAACCAATGCTCCGCAAATTAAATTTAGTAAGGTGCTTTTACCGCTACCAGATGAGCCTGATACAAAAACCGATTGCCCTTGTGGTACTTGCCAGTTTTGAATATCGATAACAGCTTGCGCAGCTGGCTTATATGCAAACAGCACGTCATTAAATTCAATAGCAGGTGAAAAGCTCATAAGGTTCTTTGTACGTTAGGTATCCCAATCATACCCTATGTAACATGCTTTTGATCAATTACAAGGATGGATTATTGATATGTTCCGTCCACTAATCTTAGATAATGTAGTGGCTATTTGGTAAAGAGTTTAGGCAAAGTTGAACTCTATTTAGCACAAGCGTCTATAAACACTATGTGAGCAATTAAGGTCAGCAATGCAATTGATATTAAAAGTCGCGATGAAGTTCGCCAGTATTATCGTCTTTTGCCTATGCAGTGCAGGAAACATAAGTATGGCTCAAGATAATAGCGCTCCACCTGTTGTGATTAGCTTTACACAAAACCAAGAGCTCGATAACTGGATTATTGTAAACGATACCGTAATGGGCGGGCGTTCGCGTACTCGTCTCAATATTACAGAAGGTAAACTAGAATTTTCGGGTGTACTGTCGCTTGCCAATAACGGCGGCTTTGCATCGATTCGACGTGTTTATGACGGCAAAAACTGGGTGAACGGCGGTGTATTGCAAATTCAGGTAGAGGGTGACGGTCGTCAGTATCAACTGAGACTGCGAACCAACCGTCGAGCCGATGGCGTTGCTTATGTCGTGAGTTTTCAAACACAAGCCGAACTATCAACACTATTTGAATTTAAAACTGCCGATTTTGTTCCGCAGTTTCGTGGCCGAATTATAAGCGGCGCGCCTGCTCTTCAATTTTCTGACATTGAGCAAGTTGGCATTATGTTAGCCGATAAAAATCCGGGTGAATTTACGCTAAAAGTAGAACATATTTCACAATTTGAGCGTGATTAGTATTCCCCCTCACTGTTGACGATGCAGCTGTATTTACCGGTGAAGCAAGGCAAATGCGATAGGCAATGGTTCGATAACCTATAGATACCCTTCGGCTGCACTGTAAATTTCCAATAAGACTTTACGCTATTTTTCGGTTACTATTCGCGCCACGTTTTGTTTCATGAATAAGTAATGCCGGTTCGAATCATAAACTTTGTACTGATGCTGTTTATCATTACGGGGAGCTTATACAGCGCTCCTATCGTTGCGTATGAAAATCTAAACATTCCTAATGTAAATCAAGTGGTTGTGATAGATGGAAACCTCGACGATGAGGCGTGGCAGTCTGCCTCTGAGGTAACCTTAAACTATGTTACCCGACCCTTTGAAAACGCTAAACCGCCGGTTAAAACAACAGTAAAAATTTTTGAAAACGGCACTGAGCTATTGGTCGCATTTATCGCCGACGACGACAACCCTGACGACATTCGAGCTTTTTTACGAGACCGCGATCGCACCTCGGGTGAAGATTTAGTCGGCATTAAATTAGATACTTACAATGACGGTCGTCTTGCCTACCAATTTTTTGTAAATCCGCTAGGCGTGCAAACCGACGCTATTGAAAATCAAATGACGGGCAATGAAAGTAAAAGTTGGAACGGCATTTGGGAGTCAGCAGGTCGTATCACTGACTCAGGATTTGTGGTTGAAATGCGCATTCCGCTGCGGCTAATGAATTTTTTAGAAGTAGACTCAATAAAAACCTGGGGAGTCGAATTTGTTCGCTTTTATCCGCGTATCGATAACTACCGAATATCACATGTAACATTTGATCGTGATAACGCCTGCAGATTATGTCAGATGGGTGATATCACTGGATTTGAAGATGCAAAACAAGGCCAGAATCTAGCGATTGTTCCGACGATTGTGGCGGGTGCGCTTAAAACCAGAGAGCCGGTTGAAAGTCTCGCCTGGGAAAAAGACAAAACCCAAGAAGTGGGCTTAGATATAAATTGGGGCGTAAGCCCTGAACTGACTTTTTCGGGCACCTTAAATCCGGACTTTTCGCAAGTAGAGGCTGACGAAGCTCAGCTTAATATTAATAATACGTTTAATCTATTTTTTGCTGAGCAGCGGCCCTTCTTTGTTGAAAACGCAGATTATTTCTCGTCAATTCAAAATTTGGTTTATACCCGTAATATCAACTCTCCAGACTACGGTGCTAAGCTCACTGGCCGCGTGCAAAAGCATTCGCTTGGTGCCTTTGTGGCCAACGATATTTCTACTAGTTTTATCGTTCCGGGTAATCGAGGCTCCTCGGTTGCTACCTTGGAAGAAAAATCAGTGAATTTTGCTGGCCGCTATCGTTTTGATTATTCTGATGACTTTTCGATAGGCTTGGTTAGTACCGTGCGTGACTCCGATTCTTACCGAAATATTGTCAGCGGTATTGATTCGCGCTATCGGATGACCGACCAAGACACCCTGAGAGTGCAGTTAGTCCATTCCGCAACCGACTATCCTGAAGAGTTATTCAAAGAATTTTGTGATAACGATTGTGAGCAAGACTCAGATTTGACTGAGTCAGCTTTGCGTACGCGAACTGACGACACACTCAACGGAATATCGTATCGAGTGCTGTATGCGCGAACGAACGAAGATTATTTCCTTCGCGCACGTCGCGTTGTAGATGAGGCTGATTATCGTGCTGATCTAGGCTTTAATAACAACGTTGATCGTCAGTTTTATGCCTTCGGCGGCGGATATCGATGGTATAACGAGCAAAGCTGGTGGAATCGTATTCAGGTTAATGGCGAGTGGGATATTAGTCACAATGACAACGGAGAGTTGATTGAAAAAGAAATCGAAGCAGAGTTGAATGTAAGAGCTGACCTGCAGTCTGTTTTTGAAATTGGGTATGAAACCAAAACACGTGTAGGTCTTCGGCAAGACACATCTAACCTTCAAATTGACGGCAATGCGACGCAATTTCAAGAATCCTCCGTTAAACTGTTTTTCGAGATGCAGCCAAATTCTACATATGAATTTTCAAGTTTTATAAGAGTAGGCGACCGAGTCGATTTAACTAATAATCGATTAGGCGATCAGGTTTATTTTGAACAAAAATTTGATGTTAATCTTGGCACAAAAACCAGTATCAGTTTCGATTACACTTATAGCGAGTTAGACTCTGCCGAGCAAAGCTTGTTTGTCGCCAATTTAATTGATTCTCGCGTAACCTACCAGTTTGATCCTCGGCAATTTTTAAGACTGATAGTTGCCTTTTCAGATATCAAACGCAATGTCGAAAACTACACGGTAGAGGTTGACGAACGCAGTCGTAATTTGGGCTTTCAACTCCTTTATTCCTATAAAGTTAATCCCCTCACTAAATTCTTTGTTGGTTATTCCCAATCAGCACTTGAGAACGATGATTTAGACAAACTGGTGGTAGATAATCAGTCGCTATTTATGAAATTTAGCTATGCATGGCTGCCTTAATTTAATGCTAGTGTGGCCTACCTAGTATGTTCTTACATGTTCTGCTAACAAAAATCTGGCGTGAACTAAACCTTCCCAGTACTATGCTAAACTGCAGTTGGGAATCTTAAATAAGGCCTTTGCTTGGCGCTTCGCGTTAAAGTGTAACGCACTGAATAACAGGAAAATACATGGAACCAATATTAGACATACTCTTTAGAGCGGAAGTTGCCCTGATTATCCTTGTGGTCATCTTCCTAAAAACATCCATTAAATTTGTACCTCAAAACCGCGCCTATGTGATTGAAAGGTTTGGTAAGTTTCAATCAACCAGAGAAGCTGGACTGAATTTCATTCTGCCTTTCGTTGATCGCGTTGCTGCCGATCGCTCATTAAAAGAACAAGCGGTAGACGTGCCAGAGCAAAGCGCTATCACGCGCGATAACATTTCTTTATTAGTAGACGGTGTGTTGTATTTTAGGGTACTCGACCCGCATAAAGCCAGCTATGGCGTTGAAGATTATGTGTTTGCTGTAACCCAGCTTGCGCAAACGACTATGCGCTCTGAGCTCGGTAAGATGGAGCTGGACAAAACCTTTGAGGAACGCGATATACTCAATACCAATATCGTGAGTGCTATTAATACCGCGGCAGGTCCTTGGGGTATTCAGGTTCTTCGTTATGAGATCAAAGACATTGTGCCCCCCAGCTCTGTAATGGAAGCGATGGAAGCGCAAATGAAAGCAGAGCGTGTAAAGCGTGCGCAAATACTCGAATCAGAAGGTGACCGTCAAGCCGCTATAAACCGAGCTGAGGGTCAAAAAGCCTCGGTCGTATTAGCTGCAGAAGCTGAAAAAGACGAGCAAATACTTCGCGCCCAAGGTGAAGCATCGGCAATTATTGCAGTTGCAGAAGCACAGGCTCAAGCCCTACGTAAGGTCGGCGAAGCGGCCAATACTGCCGAGGGTCAAAAAGCCATAGAGTTAGATTTGGCCACTAAAGCGATTGAAGCTAGGCATGCCATAGCCAAAGAATCGTCCGTGGTATTATTGCCTGACTCGAGCACCGAGGCCGGCTCTGTTGTGGCTCAAGCGATGACCATTATCCAGTCGATGCAGGCAGGTAAAGGAGCAAAATAATGACCTGGTTTAACGAACACTATGCCGAAACCTTGCTGGTGATCGGCATCGTTATCTTAGCGATAGAAGTAGTTGTACTGGGTTTTAGCACCTTCTTTTTGTTTTTTATCGGCCTAGCTACTGTGGTTACCGCTGGCTTAATGTATTTTGGGATTGTGCCTGAAACGTGGCTTGCATCGTTAATGAGCATTTCAGTGTTTACAGCATTTTTTGCTTTATTACTCTGGCGAAAACTGAAAAGCTTGCAATCGAAGGTCGATAATAAGCGTGCCGACAATGATATTGTAGGCCATAGCTTTGTTTGTCCTAAAGACATTGACCCGCTGTTGCCGCTGCATGAGTTACCTACTTATAACTACTCTGGGATTAGCTGGCGCTTGATGTCTGAAGTGCCGATTAAGGCCGGAGATAGAGTAGCAGTTAAGCAAACTGATGTTGGTATACTGCACATCATTCAGGTGGCGTAAATAAGCATCGCTTGGAATAAACGTTTAGGGCAGCGAGGCTGCCCTTTTAATCGCCCACGAAATACCTAATTTTTTTGCCATATTCCTTGCCATAATGCCTTTTTATCTGTAATATCCGCGCCCTTGCAGTCAACACCCAAGTTCCTTGTCTCCATATAGCCGACTGCACTATCCGAGACTATAACCGTAGGGAGCAGTAATGCGTCATTACGAAATCGTATTTATGGTTCACCCAGATCAGAGTGAACAAGTACCTAGTATGATCGAAAAATACAAAGGTATTCTAGAAACAGACGGCGGAACTATCCACCGTCTAGAAGATTGGGGCCGTCGTCAGTTGGCTTATCCAATCGAAAAACTTCACAAAGCACACTATGTTCTTATCAATGCTGAAGCAACTGCTGAAGCTGTTGAAGAATTAGAAACTGCTTTCCGTTTCAATGACATCGTTTTACGTAATTTAGTTATGCGTACAAAAGGTGCCGAAACTGAACAGTCTCCTATGGCTAAAGAAGAGCGTAGAGAAGAGCGTCGTGAAAGACCAAACACTACTCATGTTGCTTCAGAAGCTGAAGACCTTACAGAAACAGAAGAGGGAGATGAATAATGGCTCGTTTTTTTAGACGTCGTAAGTTCTGCCGTTTTTCTGCAGAAGGTATCGTACAGATCGATTATAAAGATATCTCTTTATTGAAAAATTACATAACTGAAAGTGGCAAAATTGTCCCTAGCCGTATCACCGGTACCAGTGCAAAGTATCAGCGTCAGCTATCAACTGCTATAAAGCGTGCGCGCTTCTTAGCATTGTTACCTTACACTGACTCTCATAAGTAAGTTTGGCAATTAAGGGGTAGCAAAGATGGATATCGTCCTACTAGACAAAGTCGCCAACTTAGGCGGACTAGGTGACAAAGTCACAGTAAAATCAGGTTATGCTCGCAACTTTTTGTTCCCAAAAGGTAAAGCAGTACCTGCAACGAAAGCAAACGTCGAAAAATTTGAAGCACGTCGTGCTGAGCTTGAAGCTAAAATCGCTAAAGATTTTGCTGACGCTGAAGCACGCGCTGAGAAGCTAAACGCACTTGAAGGCTTGGTAATTGCCGCTCCTGCTGGAGACGAAGGTAAATTATTCGGTTCTGTCGGCACACGTGACATTGCTGATGCAATCACGGCTGCTGGCGTTGAAGTTGCTAAAGCTGAAGTGAAGCTGCCTACTGGTACACTTCGCGATATCGGCGAGTACGAAATTGACGTACAAGTGCATTCAGACGTTATGGCGTCGGTTAAACTACAGATTATCGCTGAAGCTTAATACGCCTTTCGTTTCAAAATAGAAAACCCGCTTATTTCGATAAGCGGGTTTTTTTATGCTTCGAAGAGTTTGGCGCTCAGACTACTATTAGGTAGATCCATGCTAATCAATAAAAAATATAAATACGGCTTATGGCTGAACTTGTCTATTATAGGCGCACTATAGCCAAACTGATTAGGAACTATCATGAAAGAAGCTGTCATTGTATCAACTGCAAGAACGCCAATTGGCCGTGCTTACCGCGGTGCGTTTAATAATACAAAATCCCCCACTTTAACTGCTCATGCTATTAAGCACGCTGTGCAGCGCAGTGGTGTTGAAGGTGCTATGGTCGATGACGTAATCATCGGCTCAGTATTGAACGCTGGTAGCGCTGGCGGCAATATTGCGCGCTTAGGCACTTTGGCAGCGGGCTTGCCAAATACGGTTTCTGGTCAAACTATTGACCGTCAGTGTTCTTCAGGTCTAATGGCAATATCAACGGCAGCCAAGCAAATTATTGTTGATGGCATGGATGTGGTTGTCGCTGGTGGCCAAGACAATATTAGTGAAGTCCAGCAAAAGTATTTTGAGTGGGCGAGCAAGTGTATGGACGAAAACGTCACCGCGCATGAAAAGCATGCCTATATGCCGATGCTGTTCACCGCTGAGCATGTTGCTAAAACCTACAATATTTCGCGCGATGCTCAAGATGAATATGCCCTTAGCTCACAGCAGCGAACGGCTGCTGCGCAAGCTGCTGGCAAGTTTGACGACGAAATAGTACCCATGACAACAAGCAAAGGCGTCATGAATAAAGAAACCAAAGAAGTGACTTTTGAAGAAGTGACCTTAACAAAAGACGAAGGCAATCGCCCATCTACCATACTTACTGACCTGCAAAGCTTAAACCCAGTACTTGAGGGCGGTATGATTACCGCAGGTAATGCATCGCAGTTGTCAGATGGCGCCTCTGCTTGTGTGCTTATGGAACGTAAACTAGCTGAACAGCGAGGTTTGCAGCCGCTTGGGATCTATCGCGGTATGGCGGTGGCGGGTAATGCACCAGAAGAAATGGGAATAGGACCTATTTACGCGATCCCTAAGTTATTGAAAATTCATGGTCTATCTATCAATGATATCGGTTTGTGGGAGCTTAATGAAGCGTTTGCTTGCCAGGCTCTATATTGCAGAGATAAGTTAGGTATCGACCCAGAGATTTATAACGTCAACGGCGGTGCCATCAGTATTGGACATCCATACGGCATGACTGGCGCACGCACGACTGGGCATGCACTTATTGAAGGCAAGCGTCGCGGTGTCAAATACGTAGTTGTAAGCATGTGTATTGGCGGCGGTATGGGTGCAGCAGGCCTCTTTGAAATCGCATAGATGATGCATTAAGCTTGATTAGCTGCAAAGCAAATAATAAAGGCTATAACAATCAACAAGGGGTAAATTCAGGCTTGAGCCAGATCTGAATTTACCCTACTATGGCTTGGCAACATATTCATATTGTTAATAGGTCAATTCCCTAGCATGCTCAGCTTCGATGTATCCAACGTTCTTTCATTGCTCAGTGCGATTAGCCAAACTCCCCACGTATTTGTATTTAGAGCGTGTGATGCTTGTGCAAGTTTTCCTGTACAGCCGAAAAACCTAGACACTCGAATTGGCCTTATGGCACAGCTCAGCAATCTTTCTTTTACCGATTTCTACGAACATATTCAGCAGTCTTCAAAGACCCTTTCAAATCCGAGTAATAACCCAGTATACAAAGCCCATCTTGTATCTGTTGATGCCTTCCATGAGCTTTATCTATGCTCAGTTTATACCCATGAGTGCGGCGATGTAAGTGTGGATGCTCCGGATGTGATATTGGGTGTATGTATCGATATAGAAGGTAGCTGGAATCAGAGTGCTAACTCTGCGCTTGGTAGCCTCGCTAATATGCTGCAGTTCCAAATGAAACAGGAGGCAAAGTTACGAGCGGTAGCGCGAAGTGAGGCGCTGTTTAAAGAAATATCGAGTCTAAACAAAGACTACATTTATGTGAAGGATGCCCAAGGTAAAATTATTTTTGCCAACAAAGCGGTTATCCAGCTGTTTCCTGATGATACTTATCGCGACATCGTTGAACATAAGCTTCAAGCAATTTTTGAGAAAAATATTGAACAGCCAATCGCTGAGGTTAATGCACTGGCAAAGCTAAAGGGTGAGCATCAGCGAGAAGACAGCATCACTTTGCAAAACAGCACCGTAATGGTATTACAGACCATGACCCAAAGATTTCATGCACACGACGGAACATTGTATTTATTGGTGGTCAGTCGCGATGTTACTGAACGAGAAGTGATCATCAAGGACCTAAAGCGTTCCAACCAAGATCTGGATAGTTTTGCCTATGTTGCTTCTCATGATTTGAAAGCGCCGCTTAACGTGATTAAGAGGCTTGTATCTTGGGTGATGGAGGATTGTGCTGACGTATTGCCTCAAGATAGCCTAGATGACCTAGCGCTAGTGATGAGCAGAGCTAGACGCATGGAACAACTCCTACAAGATTTACTGGCGTATTCACGCATAGGCAAAGAATATCAGCAGGCCAAAGAAGTGAATGTGAAGCAAAAGGTCGTTGAATTGCTATCATTGATTGATTTGCCTATGGGTTTTGTAGTTAACTGTGACGATAGTGAAGTTAAAGTGCCCGAGGTGCCTTTTGGTGTAGTTCTGCTAAACTTAATTGCAAATGCCATCAAGCATCATGATTCGGGTAACGCAAAAATTCAGATAAAAGTAAGACGCAATCAAACCTCAAATGTGATCACCGTAATGGATAACGGTCCGGGCATTGCCTTAGAAAATCGTGCACGTATTTTCGATTTATTCGAAACACTGAAACCCAGGGATGAAATTGAAGGCTCTGGAATGGGTCTGAGCGTTGTTAAACGCTTAGTAGAACATTATGGTGGGCATATTAAAGTTGAAGATCACCGTCCACGAGGTACAAAGTTTATAGTGTATTGGCCATTTAATAATATGGCCGAGCAAGTATTGACCCAGTTAAGTTAAGGTAGACCTTACTTATCTAAACGCTTATGCGATTTATCCAGCGGTAGCATGTTGTAGCAGTAATTTAGTGAGAGTAACAAGCATGGAAATGAGAAGACGTCTTGATGTCTTGGTGGTAGATGATGACTTTGCCGACCGTAAAATAATTCGCAGAACAATTGCTGAATATGCTTATGATGTAAATGTGGTTGAAGCGACATCGGTAGCCGAAGGCCTAGCTGAGCTTAAAAAGCATAGTTTCGATGTGATTTTACTAGATTATAAAATGCCAAACGGCAACGGCATTGAGATGGTCAACACGTTGCGAGCAAAGGCCGACTTGGGCAGTGTCGCTATTGTTATGATGAGCGCATCTGAAAGCGATGAACTTGCTGTAGCCTGTTTAGAAGCCGGTGCTCAGGATTTTATTCTCAAATCCGAACTAGAGAAACTCAATTTACAACGTGCCATTGTGCATGCTCAAAAACGCTTTGAGCTAGAGCATAAGCTGCATCAAAACTATCTAGATGTTAAACATATTGCTGAAAAAGATCCCCTTACAGGTTTGTCTAATCGCCACCATTTTAATCAGCTGATGTCGATGATCATACAAGAGGAAGGCTCAACCAGGGTAGACGTCGCGCTTATTTTGCTAGATTTAGACAACTTCAAATTTGTAAATGACTCGCTTGGTCATGATGCGGGTGACAGACTGCTTATTGAGTTTTCTACTAGGATTAAAAACTTATTACGCCGCCATGAGGGTTTCGCAAGACTAGGTGGGGATGAGTTTGCAATTATTTTAACCGGTATAAAAACCCCAGAACAGGTTGCGCAGGTTGCTCAGCGTATTCATAAGTCATTACAAGGCCCTATTCAGATTAATGAGAATCTACTGGCTTGCAATGCCAGTGTAGGTGCTGCTATGTTTCCCTTGCATGCTAAAAACAAAGAGCAATTAGTGCAGTTTGCCGATGTTGCAATGTATGCCGCAAAGCGAGCGGGTAAAGGTCAAATACGCGTCTATGATCAGCTAATGCATAGAGAGTTTAGCCGCCAATATGATATTCAAGTGGGCTTAAAAAAGCATCTTGAAGAAGCGGCCTTTAGTATGCATTTTCAGCCCGTTGTGGATTTGAAAACGGGCAAACATATTGGATATGAGGCACTCATTCGTTGGCCAGAAATGGTTGATGGCTTTTTGCCTGATGAATTTATCCCAGTGGCTGAAAAGAATAACGATATTCATGCGATAGGGGAATGGGTCATTGATAAAGCGATCCAACAAATTGCGCTGTGGCAAAAAACCGGCGATTCAGAACAGTTTATTGCGATTAATATCTCGCCAATTCAGCTGCAAAGCATGAAGGTTACGCAATTTATTATTGAGCGAGCAGAGTATTATCAGGTCAAGCCCGAAAGTATTGTGCTTGAAATTACTGAAACGGCGCTGTTTGAACAGCAAAAAGCGATAAAGCGAGCAATCGAAACATTATCAAGCTATGGATTTAAAATTTCATTAGATGACTTTGGGGTCGGTTATTCGTCGATTTCTCACCTGATAAACTATCCTATAAACATTGTAAAGCTTGATAAGTCGCTATTTAAGATGGACGAGAGTGAAGAAAAGCGTTTAGCAATATTTGAAGCGCTGGCAAATATGCTAAAACGTTTGAATATGATTGTTGTGGCCGAGGGAATTGAAACCAAGGAGCACTTTGAACTGTGCAAAAGTTTAAATATTGACCATGGACAAGGTTTTTACTTTGCGCGCCCTGCTGGCGCAAAGCAAATTGATTTAGGTTTATTAGAGAGTGCGTAAGGCTGCTGTAGCCAACTTGCCAGTTATTTAGCTAGAGGCGTTTTAAAATCCGCTTAAGTTTGCCTTGCCATTCAGGCGATAAGGTTTCAAGAGTGGCGGCGTGCTCTAACTGTTGTCGTGTATAAGAGATTCCTTTTGGTGTTTTGCTCATATGCATAAGATCTTTGACTGACACAGCCTGATCATCGCGGTGCTCAAGGGTAATTTTATCGCCGACATTAATGGTGCCCTCTTGCAGTACTCGCAGATACCATCCGGTAATGCCCTGTTCCAAAATAAACAAATCAACTTTCTTGATACCGTAGCGCTGATTGATTCTAGAACATGGTGCTCTTGGCGAGCTTACCTGAACGCTTACCTCACCGATTTGATAGATATCACCAATATACACGTTGTTTTCATTCATTTTTGCCGCTGAAATATTCTCGCCAATACTGCCGAACTGCAGCTTATCTGCAATGCTAGGAAAAGCCTCCTGCAATGTTAGGTAGCTCTCTTGTGCATACTGATGCAGGGCCATTTGTGGACCGCCATGCAGTTTCTTATCGCCCTGCTCATCTTCTACTGCACCATTGGTCAAAACACGTAAGTGCTTTTGAGAGGCTTTGACAATGCTGCTTGGGGATTTTCTTGGGCCAAACGGCTGAGGCTTCCCTGCAAATAATCCGGTAATTTCCATGTTGCTAGTTCCTCGACATAAGGGGGGGTATGCTGACAATACGTTGTGCGTCATACTAATTGCTGTAAAGCTTTAGGGCAAATCAAAACGGTGATGTATTGATATGCTGTTTAATTGGTTTGTGGCGCCAAGGCTATTAAGTATTGTGCAGGTATAAACCTTTTGCATTTATTTTGCGACAGACATTATGAAACCAAGAAAAACTAAAAATAGAGGATGCAACGCATCGATAGCAATATAACCCGATTGCCTAATGCTCAAATAAATGACGCGGATGGTTTAACGGACATGCAGTTAAACAATGCGATTGATTTGGCAAAGGGGGGCGATCTTGAAGCTTTCAGGTATATCTATAATCAGCACCTAAACTTGGTTTACGGATTATGCTTTAGGCTATGCGCAGATAAATCCCAGGCGGAAGATGCGAGCCAAGAGGTCTTTATCCAGCTTTGGCAAAAGATCGACAGTTTTAATCACCAAAGTAAATTTACAACTTGGCTGCATAGCGTGGCCAGTAATGTCTGTATTTCGTACATTAGAAAACAAAAGGGTTGGTGGCAAAAGGTGTTTTCGTTAGCTGATGAAAACAAGCATGAGCAACAAGATTGGGGCGAAATCAGCGCAGATACATTAGAGGCATTTGTGTTACGCCTGCCAGAGCGGACTCGCTTAGTGTTCGTGCTGCATGGGATTGAAGGATACCGCCATCAACAGGTTGCTCAAATCCTTTCAATTTCACCAAATACTAGCAAAGTACAGTTTCATCGGGCGCGCGCTATGATTGAGGAATGGGTCAATGAGTAAACCAAAAAAGCAGCAGCAAGAACTTGAGCAGCGGATTGCATCGTTAAATCGTCCGATAGCACCAAACAAAGACTTATGGCAGGGAATTGAGTACGCTATTGTTAATCAACAGCAAGCAGCTTCCCGACAAAAAGCACAAATAAAGAAAGCTTCCGGTGTAAGCCGATATTTGGCTATTGCCGCATCGATAGTCATGTTTGGTTTTCTAGTACTATTCATAATGGATCACAATCTCAATCAGCAGGGCGAATCGTTGATAGCGAACCTAAGTGATAGCCATCAAAAACAGAAACAGGCATTGATAGTCAGTTTTGCTGATACACCCGCCGCCACCAACAATTGGGAGCAACAAATTGCCGATTTGGATGAGGCTGAAAGCGCGATAAAGCTAGCGCTCAAAGATGCGCCCAACAATCCGGCCCTACTGAAGATGTTAAAACAGGTTTACGAGCAGCAATTAGCGATCATTGAAAGAGTTCATGCACCTGCATGGCAACAGATTTAGGAGAATCAAATGAGGAATATGGTTATTTTTAAAACTTGGGTAAGCGTTATTTCGATGTTTAGCATAATGGCATTTGCTGGCGAAAAAGTCGATCAGACGCTTGATGCCGCAGCCGATAGCATCGTGCAAATAGAACACACTGCGGGAAGTGCTGAAATCATTGGTTGGGACAAAGAAATGGTGTCGGTGAGCGGTGAGCTAGGCGACGACACAGAAGAGTTTATTTTTAAGCGCAACGGTAAATCCATTGAGATTAAAATTGAAGTGAAACAAAAGAAAAGTTGGGGTGCTTGGAATAGCAGCGATGTGGATGGTGACAAGTTGGTAATCTATGTGCCAAAAGGCAGTCGGGTCGAATATAACACCACCAATGCTGACCTGCGCATCGATAACATACTTGGCTCAAGCGACATTGAAATCGTGAATGGCGATATTCAGGCTAGCAATTTGGCAGGTAGAATACAGCTAGAATCGGTTAACGGAGAGATCAACGCAAAAGGTATTCAGGGTGACGTCTATGCACAAGCCGTTAATGGGGACATAAAAATTGAACATGTTAGTGGTAAATTAATTCAGGTCGGTTCGGTGAATGGCGACATTAGGGTTACTACCAAGGCTGAAGATATAGCGGTGGAAACAGTCAATGGAGATATCGAATTTGAGATGGCGCAAGTAGCATCGGTAGATGCGCAAACGGTTAATGGTGATATTGATTTAAGCATGGCCTTGCGCTCAGGCGCTGTCGTCAAAGCCAATTCAGTAGGGGGGAAAATCACGCTAAGCTTACCTGTAGATACGGCAGCAAAATTTGACTTAGAAGCACATGCAGGTGGCAGTATTCGCAATACTCTCAGTGACGACAAAGCCCAAGAAGCAAAATATGGTCCCAGAGAGTGGTTGGAGTTTACCACCGGAGAGCCAAATGCAACGGTGGACGTGACTACCGTGCACGGCAGGATAGTGATTGCTAAGAAGTAGGTGTTACGCAGCCGTCACTATTAAGCTTGATAATGTTATTTAACCTGAACTCTAAATAAGAGACAGCGCTCAGCGGCCCTATTGGCGCGAATTGCTTCGTTGCAAAAGTAAGCAATAGAATAACTATAACGTGACTTTTGCGCCTTGCACTTCACGCCAATAGAGCTACTGAGTGTAACAGTATGAAATCTATGGTGTTATTAAAATCTTGCACTATTTCTTATCCAGAGTTCAGGTTATTTAGGCGCACAGGGAGGTAAAAGCCGCGTTTGTTGCGAGGCTTTTATAAACCGTTTTTATAATGAAATCTTGGAAAATCAGTCGAGACAAATCGTTTCAGTTGCTCCATAATGAAACCCCGTTTATTTAAATCAGTTCGAGTTCAGTGGCGCAAACGAAATCAGATCAAATTGAAAAATTAAACATTCCGCCCCACAGTATAGAGGCTGAACAGTCTGTGCTCGGGAGCTTAATGATATCCCCCGATGCTTGGGATAAAGTCGCTGACGTTCTGATTGAGGCCGATTTTTACAATCGTTCGCACCGTATCATTTATGCTTCTATTCTCCGTTTGATTAATGCGAATCAATCGGTTGATGCCGTTACCGTCAAGGACGAACTCAGCTTGCACAACAGCTTGGAAGATGCCGGCGGATTTGTGTATTTAATTGAACTCGCTAAAAACACACCAAGCGCAGCAAATGTGGGGGCTTATGCCCACAGTATTCGCGAAAAAGCCGTAGTCAGAGAATTGATAGGAGTCGCTCACGATATTGCTGAGGTAGGTTACAATCCTGAAGGACGAGATAGTAAAGATGTCCTCGACTTTGCCGAAACCAAAGTATTTGAAATCGCGGAAAAGCGCACCCTAGCCGGTGAAGGCCCTGTTGATGTAAAAAGTGTATTGAAGAAAACCGTCGATAGGCTTGACGAACTAGTTAAGCAAGATAGCGACGTCACTGGTGTTTCAACGGGCTTTAATGACTTAGATAAAAAGACAAGTGGTCTGCAGCGCTCCGATTTAATTATTGTTGCGGCGCGTCCATCGATGGGTAAGACGACCTTCGCTATGAATTTATGTGAAAACGCCATGATGATGCAAGACAAGCCCGTTTTGGTGTTTAGTCTCGAGATGCCCGGCGAACAAATCATGATGAGAATGCTCGCCTCATTGAGTAGAGTGGATCAGACCAAAATTCGAAATGCTAAGTTGGATGACACTGACTGGGTCAAGCTGCAGCAAACCATGCAGAATTTGCATAAACGAGATAATTTATTCATTGATGACAGTTCTGGCTTAACGCCCATGGAACTGCGAACACGCGCACGTAAGCTTGCTCGAGAAAAGGGTGGCCTGTCGATGATCATGATTGATTATTTGCAGTTGATGAGAGTGCCGAGTCTTGCTGATAATCGCACATTAGAAATAGCGGAGATTTCTCGCTCATTAAAAGCCCTTGCTAAAGAGCTACAGGTGCCAGTTGTAGCACTATCACAGTTAAACCGTGGTCTTGAGCAACGTAGTGACAAGCGCCCAATTAACTCTGATCTACGTGAATCAGGCTCTATTGAGCAAGATGCCGATCTCATCATGTTTATTTATCGTGATGAAGTTTACAACGAAAATAGTGAATATAAAGGCATTGCCGAAATCATTATTGGTAAGCAAAGAAATGGACCGATAGGCACTTCACGGCTTACTTTTCAGGGGCAGTTTTCGCGCTTTGATAATTATGCTGGAGCTGAGTATAGCGACGATTACTAGGTTAATGTATTCCCCCTTTCATTTATAAACTTTTGTATATCATTTTATTGACCTAAAAAAATCCGATGCCTTGGCATCGGATTTTTCATTTGTGTGACAAGAGCGAAACTTTGTTTTGCTCTTGTAGTTTACTAACGTGTTGCTTTTTCTTCGATTACGGCAACAACTCTTGCTTCAATACGACGATTCAAGCGATGTGACTCGGCGTTATCTTCAATGAACTTCGGACGAGTTTCACCAAAACCAATTGCTGTTAAGCGGTCTGCATCGATGCCATATAGATTGATAAGCATATTGCGAGTGTTATCAGCACGTCTTTGTGAAAGACCCATGTTGTATTCCGCTGTACCAACCGTTGAAGTGTGACCTTCAATTGATGCAGTGGTGTTAGGATAACGTCTCATGAAGTCTACAAACTCAAGAATCATTTCTGAATCAGTGTTTGTTACCACGCTGCTGTTATTTGCGAACAACAAATCTAGCTCAACAAATATTTCAGTGTCTTCAAATATGCTACAGCCTTTTTCGTCAACACGGTCAGTGCTTGGAGTGTTTGCACACTGGTCAAGACTATCAACAACACCGTCGTTATCTGAATCTTTAAACTCACAACCAGTCGCATCTACTGCAACACCAGATGGTGTTCTTGGACATTGGTCAACGCTGTTCATTACGCCGTCGCCGTCTAAGTCCATACTACAACCAGTCGCATCTACTGCTACGCCAGGAAGGGTATTTGGACAACGATCAACTGCATCATAAACACCGTCACCATCTGTGTCAGGCTGTGCCTTTGGTGCTGAATTTAGACCGAAAACATAGGCTAAACCAAGCTTCAGACTGAATTCATTATAACCTTGACCGAAATCGATGTAGGTTGCTGCTTCGGTGATTACGCGCCAGTTTTCATCAGTTACCCAATGTTTACCGATACCGATGCTTCCCATACGGTAGCTTTCTTCTAAAGATTGCTCTCTGATACCAGCGAACATATAAGCTTTGTCGTTTTCTAGGAAGTACATCATGTCAGCACCAAGTTGCACGCCGTCGTCGGCAGCAGCACCCGGAATTCGGTCGTCTTTGTCTATTAGTACACGACCAAGCTCAAAACGAATCGCCCATGACGGATCGAATCTGAAACCCATTTCAGCACCAAAGCCATAGCCATCGTCCAAACCGCCAACCGGCTCAGGTTTGTCAGCATCTGCACTGTAATATTGCGCAAAACCACCGACCCAATTTTCGTATGGAGGTGCTTCTTGAGCAACCGAGGTCGTAGAAATGCAAGCTGCAATAACGGCAGTTGCAAGGGCTAATTTTTTCATAATGTAAACATCCTTTTTGGCAGAATAATTTTGTATTAATAATAAGTGTTTAATAGTTTGCGACTGAGTAAATTATGTAGGTCTTTTGTGACCTTAGACTAACTTCTTTGGCTAGTTCTCTTACCTTTTTTGCTAACATGGCGTGTATGATAGCAAGGCACAGTTTTTAATCAAATCAAATTGCGTGATAACGAGTAGTATATTAGCGACTATTGCCTACATTATAACCGACATTTGGCAATAGGATATAGTGTCTTTTCAATATAAGGCTCTTATTTGCGCTTTTTTGTACTTTTATTGACAGTTTTTACATAAACCGTGAGCTTCTATGGTCTGAGTTAAAATTTCAAAGGAGTTAGCTTTCGCCTGCGCTTCAAGAGTTTCTTTTACACCTTGAGACTGTATTTCTTGCACGTCGCCACAACCGTCGCATATTAAAAACTGCACTGGATGCGAACAACCAAAGTGATGACAAGCTAAAAAAGTGTTGTTTGACTCGACCTTATGCACTAAGCCGAGCTCCAAAAAAAAGTCTAGGGCACGGTACACGGTGGGCGGTTTAGCGTTATCTTCTACTGCTCGCAGCTTATCCAGCAAATCATAAGCTCCAATGGATGAATCTTCTTGTAACAATATTTCGTAAACACGAGCACGCAAAGGCGTAAATCGCACGCCTTGCTCTTCACAATAGGTCTTTGCCTTATTGAAAATGCTGTGTTGTTTTTTAGAAAGAGCCTGCGGCAAGCTTATTTCCTCATAGAGTCAGTATTAGGTATTTATTTTAAAGAGTATAACACTGCTTTATTTGTGAACAAGGCTCAAAACACGTAAAGTCCTATGCCAGAAATTTGCCCTATTAGGGGTCGAGTAATTAAAAGAGTGCGTAATGCTACAAAAGCTACATTTTATATTTTCTAATAATCGCTTGTTAGTGCCCAAGGATTCTAATTTGAGTGCCTCATTAGAGAAGCTACAGCAAATCAATGTGGATGACTTTTCTAACTACCTTTCGCAAGGTTTAAAGATTACCGAGTCGACTTACGGTGAACATATTTTGATCGACATGCAAAAAGAACAATTTGTAAGTGATGATTATCATATGCTGTCTTTGCGCGAAGCCCTTGGCATGTTGAGCATTGAAGAGTTTGCTCATGTTGCACAAGCTTGGCAATATGCGATTTTTTTACGCCATCATAAATATTGCGGACGCTGTGGCAGTGGCATGCAGCAAGTGCAGTGGGAAATGGCTATGCACTGTCATCGCTGTCAGCATCGAGTTTATCCGCGCGTCTCGCCATGCATTATCGTTTCTGTTCGCAAAGGTGATAAAATTTTACTGGCGCAAGGTGTTAGACACCAAAGTTCTGGTTTTTTCTCTACTCTAGCTGGCTTTGTAGAAAGTGCCGAGTCATTAGAAACTGCAGTGCATCGTGAAGTAAAAGAAGAGGTTGGAATTGACGTTAAGAATATTGAATATTTTGGCAGTCAGCCTTGGCCATTCCCACATTCTTTAATGGTTGGCTATTTGGCCGATTATGCGGGAGGTGATTTAGTGCTTGAAGAAAAGGAAATATTGAGCGCAGATTGGTTTGATATTGACGACCTGCCAAATATCCCCCCAAAGCTATCTATCGCGGGCCGATTAATCGAAGAAACTGTAAAAAGAATAAGGCAAGAAAAAGCAAATTAGCGTATTCTTGCGCCTGAGTTTTTGTACCATATTATAAAAGAAAAGAGAGTCCAATGAGTCACTTAAAAAACGACCGATACATTCGAGCCCTTTTGAGAAAGCCGGTTGACGTCACGCCAGTTTGGATGATGCGTCAAGCTGGGCGCTACTTGCCTGAATATAAAGCAACTCGCGCTGAAGCCGGCGATTTCATGGCTTTGTGTACCAACCCTGAGCTGGCTTGTGAGGTCACTTTACAGCCTCTTCGTCGCTTCAAGCTAGACGCTGCCATATTGTTTTCAGACATATTAACTATCCCTGACGCTATGGGTTTAGGTTTGTATTTTGAAGCGGGAGAAGGCCCCAAATTTAAGCATCCGATCACTTCACATCGCGACGTAGAAAAATTACCCGTACCCGACCCAGAAGATGAACTGGGCTATGTGATGAACGCGGTTCGTACCATTCGTAAAAATTTGAAAGGCGAAGTCCCGCTGATCGGATTTTCAGGCAGTCCTTGGACACTCGCTACCTATATGGTGGAAGGTGGCTCGAGCAAAGCGTTTACAAAAATCAAAAAGATGGCTTTTAGCGAGCCGCAAACGATGCACTTGCTGCTCGACAAGCTCGCCGATTCGGTGATTTCTTACTTAAACGCACAAATTGCTGCAGGTGCGCAATCGGTCATGGTTTTTGATACTTGGGGCGGCGTGCTATCACCGCGTGATTATCAGTTATTTTCTTTGCAATATATGGAAAAAATTGTCGCAGGATTGACTCGCGAGTATGACGGCCAGAAAATTCCAGTAACTCTATTTACAAAAAATGGCGGTCAATGGCTTGAAGCGATCGCAGCCACAGGTTGTGACGGTATTGGTTTAGACTGGACCATCAATATTGCCGATGCAAAAGCACGAGTGGGCGATAAGGTAGCATTGCAAGGTAATATGGACCCATCTATCTTATACGCCCCAAAAGAGCGAATTGAGCAAGAGGTATCAGACATTCTCGCCGGTTTTGGCAAGGGTGAAGGGCATGTGTTTAACTTGGGCCACGGCATTCATTTAGATGTACCACCTGAGAATGCTGGCCACTTTGTGGAAGCGGTGCATAAGTTTTCTAAGCAGTATCACGAATAAATTTACCATGCTACTGATGCAAGCGAAAAGAAAGAGTAGTGATTGCTTTTTCTTATCGCGAGTCTCTCTCAGCGGTCTGGTTATTTATGCATCTCTGGGTAATCCTTTTTTGACCACTCTAACCAAGCGCGCTTGTTGGCGAGTTAGGTCAATGACATCAATACTTTTTTCATAGAGCTTCTGTTTACCGCGCTGTTGTTCTAAAGCCCACTCAAAATGATCTTGTAAGTCATTATCGCTTTCAGCCATAAGCGCCTTTTCTAAAGCGCTTATGATGCTTGGCGAAAACGGCGCGTTGCCTAAAGCGACAGATATGTTTCTGTGCCACTTTTTTATACCAATGCGGCGTATAGCTGAGCCTTCAGTGTTGCATAAAAATTCCTGTTCATTCCATGAGAATAAGCTCAGTAAATCGCCTTTTAGCAACTCACTTCGCGGTTTGAAGTCGTCTTCTTTAGTAATGTCAGCTTCGCGGTTGAAAGGGCAGGTCAATTGGCAATCGTCACATCCATAAATACGATTACCCATTGGTTTACGAAACTCTTCGGCGATAGCCCCCTCATGCTCAATTGTAAGATAAGAAATACAGCGATTGGCATCCACTTTATAGGGCGCCACGATTGCCTTGGTCGGGCATATCGATATACACGCGCTGCAGGTTCCGCATAGGTGCTCTACTGGCGTGTCTATCGGCAGGGGGATATTAATAAAAAGCTCTCCTAGGAAAAACCAAGAGCCAGCGTCTTTATTTAAAGTTAGTGAATGCTTACCTGTCCATCCAATCCCAGCTTTTTCCGCTATTGCGTGTTCTAATACAGGAGCCGAATCAACAAAAGGGCGATACTGTAAACCTTCGCATGCAGCGCTAATTTTTTCTGCCAATTGCTTTAAACGCTTACGCATCACCTTATGATAGTCTCTGCCAAGGGCATAGCGGCTGATATAGGCTTTATTTGTATTTTCTAGGGTGCTCGCAAAAGCCGCGTCTTCTGGAAGGTAGTCCATGCGCACGCTGATCACTCGCAAAGTGCCGGGCAGCAATTGGTCGGGATGCAGGCGTTTTTCAATATTTCGCTCAAAAAACGACATCTGACCGTGGTATCCTTGATCAATCCAATCAAGTAGTGCCTGTTTATGTTGAGACAAATCAATATCAGCGATACCAACTTGTTGAAATCCTAGCGATTTCCCCCAAGCCTTGATATGGTTTGCTAGACTTTTGAAATCCATAGACTGCACGTAAGGACCTAAACTCATGTTGGAAAGAAATAATAGCCCAAGTTTAACACAAAAACTGTATCGGGCAGATCAAGTCCGCCAGTATGAGGAGCGTGCAGCTGAGCAATGCGGTATTGAATTGTTTAGCTTGATGCAGCAGGCTGGTGAAGCTGTATTTAAACAGTCGGTATTGTTACTGCCTAATATTGAAAATTATTTGGTGCTCGTTGGTATCGGACATAATGCAGGTGACGGTTACATAACTGCCTTAGCAGCTACTAAAGCAGGTAAAAATGTCACGCTTTGTGCAGTAGAGCCCGAACGTGAAACGAAAGGCAATGTGGCAAAAGCGCGCGACGCGTGGTTGCAGTCTGGCGGTAAAATTGAGGCTTTTTCTGAAGAAAAGCTAGACCAGGCAGAAGTTGTGATTGATGCTTTACTCGGTACTGGAATTAACGGCGTAGTAAGAAGCGAGTTTGCTAAAGTAATAACAGCGGTAAATAACTCATTGCTACCGGTGGTCAGTATCGATATTCCAAGTGGTTTATGTGGTGATACTGGCGCATCCCTTGGATACAGCATTCAAGCTGACGTTACCGTAACGTTTGTTGGCATAAAACTGGGCTTGACTACAGGCGCAGGTAAACAGTGCTGTGGCAAGCTAGTTTTTGATGATTTAGGAATAGGCAAGACGTTTAGCGATATTGCTCGAAGCGATGCCACGGCGCTAGACATTAAACATTTTCGAGGGCTTGCGCCTAGGCCGGTTAATTCTCACAAAGGCAATCATGGCAGACTGCTCTGTATAGGCGGTAACTCAGGCATGCCTGGCGCGATACGTTTGGCTTCTGAAGCGGCTTTGCGAAGCGGTGCAGGCATGGTAAAAGTGTTTGCTCATGCTGACTCTAAGATACAAATTAGTTCGGGTAGACCGGAACTAATGGTCATTAGCGATGGTCTAGAATCTGCCTTGGAGTGGGCGACGTCGGTTGTTATTGGCCCGGGTTTAGGCACCGATGAATGGGCTAAAAACGTCTTCGATACGGTGATGGAATATTGCCAGCAACATCCTAAACCGATAGTAGTGGATGCAGATGCGTTGAATTTAAAAGCAGTGAATACAACGTTTGTTGCACTACCTGATTGCATTATTACGCCTCACTCAGGAGAAGCGTCGCGTTTACTGCATGTATCTATCGAAGATATTGAGTCAAATCGCTTTAACTATGCGAGGCAGTGCGCGCAACGTTACAATGCAACATGTGTGTTAAAAGGTGCTGGCAGTATTATTGATAACCAAAAGCACTCATGGGTGTGTCGACATGGCAATCCTGGAATGGCGACCGCCGGCATGGGCGACGTGTTGAGCGGTATATTAGGCGCTTTGGTTGCCCAAGGTTTAGATAAAGATATTGCCTGCCAGTTTGGCGTGTCTTTGCACGCTAAAGCTGGCGATATCGTCGCACAAAAATATGGTCAACGTGGTCTGTTGGCCAGTGACTTATTTGAAACTGTTAGAGTATTAATAAACGAATGACGCAAATACAACGGTCGTGTGTCGATGAAACTGCAACCCGTCAACTTGCCAAAGGGCTCGCTGCAGTCCTTATGTCGGCAGAAGTCGGCGGTACGATTATTTACCTAGAAGGCGATTTAGGGGCAGGTAAAACTACCTTTAGTCGAGAACTTTTGCATGCTCTTGGGCATGTCGGTAGTGTAAAAAGCCCGACGTATACGCTAGTTGAGCCCTATCAAATAAACGGGCTTGATGTATTTCATTTTGATTTGTATCGTCTGGCTGATCCAGAAGAGTTAGAATTCATGGGCATCCGAGATTATTTCAACGAAAATACGTTTTGTTTGATAGAGTGGCCAGAAAAAGGCTTTGGTCTTTTGCCCAATGCTGATCTTGAAATCAAGATTAGCTATGAAAATGAAGGTCGACACTTTATATTAGAGTCAAGGTCTGACCGAGCCAATGCTTGGTTAGAAAGCATGAAGTAACGTGGAGTATTTACGCAAGCGATGAATTTAAAATGCAAACATCCATTGCGAATATGTCTGTGCCTGTTATTGGCACTTAATTTTTCGACCCTTGCATTTGCCAATCAAATTCAACAGGCTCGCTTTAATCAAGCGGGTGACACCAGCCGCTTAGTCCTTGAGTTTGAATCCGAACCAACATTTACGTACTTTACTCTGAGCGGCCCGAATCGGCTGGTATTGGATTTGAGTGGTGTGGGTAAACGCTACTCATTTGATAATTTACAGCTCTCATCTAAAGCCGTCACCAAAGTACGCCATTCCACACCGAAAACTAAGCAAGACACTCGCTTAGTCATTGAAATGAGTAAACAACTTACCCCTACTATTTTTACTTTACCTGCGTCGCCTGACGCCTCGTATCGTTTAGTTATTGAGCTGGTGGATCCGACATATATCGCCGACACAACACCGGTGAATACTGCCGGGCCAGATCGCGACAAAGATATTATTATTGTAGTAGATGCAGGTCATGGAGGTGTCGATCCAGGCTCAATCGGACCAGCAGGTACCTACGAAAAACGTATTACCTTAAGTATTGCCAAAATGCTCGAAACCAAAATTAACAATGAGCCAGGAATGCGCGCGATTATGACTCGCGATGGAGACTATTACATCTCTCCAAACGCTCGTCCAAGGATTGCAGTGCAGGCAAACGCTGATTTATTAATTTCTATTCACGCCGATGCATTTACCACGCCGCAACCAAGAGGCGGTTCAGTTTGGGTATTATCAAAGGGTCGAGCTGACAGTGAATTAGGTCGATTGCTGGAACAAACTGAACGAAGCTCAGAATTGCTGGGACCAGCGGCAGAAGTGATTGAGGATCGGGATACTGAACGTTATTTTGCCGAAACCATATTAAATATGTCGATGGACCTGTTCAGGGCCAGCAGTTATGAATTAAGTAATAAAATGATCAATGAAATGAAAGGCGTTACCAAAATGCACAAAAAGGTCCCGCAGAGCGCAAGTTTGGCGGTATTGACTGCTCCGGAGACGCCATCAATTTTAGTTGAGGTAGGATTTATTTCGAACCCTCAGGAAGAGAAAAATCTAAATTGGAAAGAACATCGAGAGCGGCTTGCCGACGCGATGTTTAGGTCAATTACTGCGTTTTTTAAAAAGACTCCTCCTGACGGTACACTTTGGGCACAATGGAAACAGAATGCTCCCCAGCAACATCGTGTGGCAAGCGGCGAGTCGCTGTCGTTATTGGCGCAGCGATACGGCGTTACAGTTAGTAAATTAAAATCTGAAAATAACCTTTCTTCTGATATGGTCAAAATCGGTCAGTTGCTAACTATTCCTAGTTCTTAGTATGTCCGACGACTCTTACATTGCATCAAAGATTCAACTACTGCCCCCGCAGCTTGCCAACCAAATTGCTGCCGGTGAGGTTGTTGAGCGACCCGCATCAGTAGTTAAAGAACTGATCGAAAACAGTATTGATGCTAAGGCCGACAGTATTCATGTAGAAATAGAGCAGGGTGGCCACAAGCGCATATTAATCCGAGATAGTGGCTCGGGTATTGCCCAAGATCAGTTGGTGCTCGCGTTAAGCCGCCACGCCACTAGTAAGATTAGAGATATTGACGATTTAGAGTGTATCAACAGTATGGGCTTTCGCGGGGAGGCCTTAGCAAGTATTAGTTCGGTCAGTCGTTTAACCTTGACCTCTCGGCCACAGGATCAAGCTCAAGCATGGCAAGCTAAGGCCCAGGGCATTGATATGGACGTGACCCTAAGCCCAGCGGCGCACCCCCATGGTACTTCAATAGAAGTGATAGATTTATTTTTTAATACCCCCGCTAGACGAAAATTTTTGCGTGCACAAAAGACCGAGTTTCAACATATTGAAACGATTGTTCGGCGGATTGCTTTAGCGCATCCAAACATCGCTTTTTCGCTCACACATAACGGTAAGCTTGTGCATAAGTGGCGTGCCGGCGATTTAATCTCAAGAGTCAAGGCAGTTTGCGGCGCCGCGTATTTGCAGCAATCAACAGCAATTAATTATCAACATGAAAATATGCGTCTAACTGGCTGGTGTTCAAAAATAGGTGAGGGGTGGCCGACCACCGAACAGCAGTATATTTTTGTTAATTGTCGCATGATCCGGGACAAGTTGGTTTTACATGCGATTCGTCAAGCCTATGAAGGAATGTTGCCAGACAACCAGTACCCGGCTTATGTGTTGTTTTTATCGCTTCCTCCCCAAGATATGGATATCAATGTGCATCCTGCTAAACATGAGGTGCGATTTCATCATGCTAGGCAAGTCCATGACGTGATTTTTCAAGCGATTAGTCAGGCGATTGTGAGTGCTCAGGCCTTAGCTGAGCAAGGCCAGCTTGATAAACAAGATGTCACGAGCTCGACGCCTGAATCATTTTCACTTTCGGCCCGTAGTTCAGAACAATCTGTGGGGCATGATTATATTCGGCCGCTGCAGGCAGATAAAGCGGCGACGCATTCTGCTCATTTGGCTGACACTGCTTCGCCTCGTCTTAATTCGACGTCGGCTAGTGCGGTAACAAGAGGCCGCAATACCACGCATTTCCACCCTTCTGCCCAAGCAAATATTGCTGAAGCCGGTAAGCTTTATCAGGAGCTAATGCAGAATGATACTAGCGCTTCAGGCAATACTCAGTATGTTCGCTTGGGCAGCTATTTGTTGTTGCAACAAAACGAAGATGTCATTGCGCTGCCGCTAGTGAAAATAATCGCACTTGGATTTGAGATAGAAATTGCGAATGCCAGCACAAGTCAGCCGCTGCTAATGCCTGTCTCGGTATGCCAAAAAGCAGTTTTACAAAAAACCGTGCTTAGCCAACTTCAAGCAATTGGGTGCATTATTGAGAGCCGTCATCAAAAGTATATTTTGAAGCAGGTCCCAAGTGCTATTCGTGCATTGCCATGGGCTCATATATTTGCGCGCATACTGGAGCAAACAACGGCGCTAAGCTCTGAGTCTGAGTGCATTGAGCTGATTGCTCAGTACTATTTAGAGATTGCACAATTGAGCCCGCAAAGTATCCAGAGTATGATATCTCGACTGGATAGTAAGCGTTTAGATGATGCAATAAAAGTCGGTGGTCATAAGCTTAGTGAACAGACCTTAGTGTCAACGATGGAGCGAAAATAGCATGACCAGTGACCCAATACTTTCAAAACCAGTTGTTTGTATTATGGGTCCTACCGCAAGCGGCAAGACGGCGCTTGCGGTAGAGTTAGCGAAAGCGATTCATGGCGAAGTAGTCAGTGTCGATTCAGCCTTAATATATACCGATATGAACATCGGTACGGCAAAACCTACTGAAAAAGAAAAGCAGGGGATTGTGCATCATTTAATTGATATTCTTAACCCCGAGCAAAGCTACTCAGTTGCAGACTTTATCCGAGACGCGTCCGTTTGTATTGAGGATATTCTTGAGCGTGGGAAGATCCCCATATTGGCTGGTGGAACGATGATGTATTTTAATGCGCTGCATCATGGTATTTCAGAGATTCCGGCTGCTGATCATGATGTTAGAGCTATTATTGCAGAGCAAATTACAAAGCACGGTTCAGCGTGGCTGCATCAACAGCTTCAAGAAGTAGACCCTGCAAGCGCAGATAAAATTCACCCAAATGATCCTCAGCGAGTAACGCGCGCGTTAGAAGTATTTAAAAGCACAGGCAAAACACTGTCGGCATGGAAAGCAGAAAAAAAACCTATGCCAAGCTATGATTTTTTTAACTTTGCGCTGATGACAGAAGACCGAGCATTACTGCACAGCAGAATAGAAAAAAGATTTAAAACAATGCTCGATGCAGGTTTGATTGATGAGGTGCAAGAGATTATTTCTAATTACACAATCAATCCAGATTTGCCTTCTATGCGTAGTGTAGGATATCGTCAAGTGTTTGAGTATCTAGCAAAAGATATTGACTATGACACTATGGTTGAAAAAGGAATAGCAGCAACTCGTCAGCTAGCTAAGCGACAAATCACATGGCTTAGAGGCTGGGAAAACACCGAATGGCTGGACATAAATGAAGACAATAATTTGCAAAGAGTGATGCAAAAAGTATGTGTTACTCGCCAATAATATGATGTACACTGGGCGACCAGACATGAGTAACGCAACATTATAATAATAATTAAGGATGTCTAATGGCTAAAGGTCAGTCTCTACAAGACCCATTTTTAAACGCTCTTAGAAAAGAGCGCATTCCGGTCTCAATATATCTGGTAAATGGCATTAAGCTACAAGGCCAAGTCGAATCTTTTGACCAATTCGTAGTATTGCTAAAAAATACCGTAAGCCAAATGGTTTACAAACACGCTATTTCGACTGTCGTGCCCGCACGTGCGTTTACAATGCCCACTAACCATGGCGATGGCGACTCTCAAGACTAAATTGGAGTATTTATTTGTTTGACCGTTTTGAAGCCGGCGAAAATGCCGTACTAGTACATATTGATTTTTCAGACGAACAAAACAAAGAAGACTTTCAAGAATTACAAATGCTGGTGGCGTCTGCTGGTGTAAACCAAGCCGGTGTGATTACCGCCTCTCGAAGTGCCCCGCAAGCTAAATATTTTATCGGTTCAGGAAAAGCAGAAGAAATAGCTGAAACCGTAAAAGGCTTGCAGGCTGACGTGGTTATTTTCAACCATTCACTGTCTCCTTCCCAAGAACGAAATTTAGAAGCGTTAATTCAATGTCGGGTATTGGATCGTACCAGTTTGATATTAGACATATTTGCTCAAAGAGCGCGCACCCACGAGGGTAAATTGCAAGTTGAGCTGGCGCAGTTAAAACACATCTCCACTCGTCTAATCAGAGGCTGGACACATTTAGAGCGCCAAAAAGGCGGTATTGGGCTTCGTGGACCGGGTGAAACTCAGTTAGAAACCGACCGCAGGTTATTGCGTGGTCGCATCAAAGCTATCTTGAAGCGCTTAGAAAAAGTCCAAAAGCAGCGAGAGCAAGGTCGTCGCTCTCGTAAAAGAGCGGAAATTCCAACGGTATCTTTAGTCGGATATACTAACGCGGGCAAATCTACCTTGTTCAACACCATCACTGATGCTGGGGTATATGCTGCAGACCAACTATTTGCGACTTTGGACCCGACTTTACGTAAAGTAGAATTGGCAGAAGTCGGTTCTGCTATATTAGCCGATACGGTTGGTTTTATTCGCCATCTTCCCCATGATTTAGTGGCTGCGTTTAAAGCAACCTTACAAGAAACTCAAGAAGCAGACCTGTTGTTGCACGTTGTTGACTATTCTGACGCGCAATATCGAGAAAATATGGAACAAGTCAATGAGGTTCTTACCGAGATTGAGGCGCATGAAGTACCGCAGCTCATTATTTGTAACAAAATAGATTGTTTGGAAAACGTTGAGCCAAAAATAGACAGGGACCAAGAAGGCCGTCCAATTCGCGTTTGGCTGTCAGCCCAAAAGGGCCAAGGCATTGATTTATTAAAAAAAGCCCTCACTGAGTGTCTAAGGAAGTCAATGGTGACTCATACTTTGCGTATTCCGCCAGATGAAGGCAGACTGCGAGGCATGCTGTATGAGCTCAATTGCATAACAGAACAAAGCTACTCAGAGCAGGGTGATTGGCTTGTTGATATTAAGATGTTGACCGCCGATTGGCACAGAATTGACAAAAAAGTGGAACATAAGCTTAGCGGATTTGTCATTCATTAGAACGAAGCACAATATATATTTGCTGAAGAGCAAAACTATTCGTAGCTAGAACTAGTATATTAATTAGTATCTTTAATTTCGGAGTATGAGTATGGCTTGGAATGAGCCGGGTGGTAATGACAAGAAAAACGACCCGTGGAAAAATCGTGGCAGCAAAGATCAAGGCCCGCCTGATTTAGACGATGTATTGAAGAACCTTTTTGGTAAGTTTGGCAAAGGTGGCGGCGGTTCCGGCGGCACTGGCGCAAGCTTCACTGGGAAAGGTATTGGTATTGTGGCAATTTTGGCCATAGTGATTTATGTACTCAGTGGCTTTTACACAATAAAAGAAGCTGAACGCGGAGTGATATTACGTTTTGGTGAATTCCATTCTCTTGCCCAGCCAGGCTTGCAGTGGAAGTTAACGTTTATCGACCAAGTTTTGCCGGTTAATGTTCAGTCTATTCGCAACCAAGGGTCTTCTGGCTCGATGCTTACTGAAGATGAAAATATGGTAAGCGTTGAAATGGAAGTGCAATATCGCGTATTTGACCCTCAGCAGTGGGTGTTTGCGGTAGTCAATCCAGAACAAAGCTTAAGCCAAGCCTTCGATAGTGCTATTCGTTACGTGGTGGGTCATTCAAGAATGGATGATGTGTTGACGGAAGGTCGTGAAGTGGCTCGCCAGAGAGTACTTGAAGAACTCCAAGGAATAATAACTCCATACAACATGGGTGTGGATATTATTGATTTAAACTTTACGAATGCCCGCCCGCCTGAGCAAGTAAGAGCGGCCTTCGATGACGCGATCGCTGCACAGGAAGATGAACAACGTTTTATTCGAGAAGCTGAGGCCTATCAAAGAGCGATTGAACCTGAAGCTCGCGGTAGGGTGAATCGTATGAACGAAGAGGCACAAGCGTATAAAGAACGTTCAATTTTAGAAGCTCAGGGTGAAGTTGCCCGCTTCGAAGAGTTGTTACCTCAGTATGTTGCAGCGCCTGAAGTAACGCGTCAGCGTATCTATCTTGAAACGATCGAAAGCGTTTTTAGCAATACTAGTAAAATAATGGTGGATACTGAAGGCGGCGGAAATATCATGTACTTGCCACTAGATAAGATCATGGATCAACGCGATACTTCAAGACAAACGATTAATCGTAACTCAACTAGTTTTGAAGAGATTCGAGATAGAGTGAATAATAGCCCGAATGCTGCACCTATGCTGAATAATAATTCGCGCAACGATGCTGGTAGGCAGGGGAGAAACTAATGAAAAATATAGTTGCTATACTAATTGTAGTGCTGGCAGTTTTGGGCTTTAGTTCAATCTTTGTGGTTGCTGAAGGGACTAGAGCAATAGTCATTACCTTTGGTAAAGTCGGTCAGAACGCCGACGGAAGCACAATGGTGTATGAGCCTGGTTTGCATTTAAAGATCCCATTCTTTGACCGTGTGCAGCGTTTAGATGCACGCATTCAAACACTCGATGAGCGCGCTGATCGTTTCGTTACGGTTGAAAAAGAAGATTTGATTGTTGATTCATATGTGAAATGGAAGATTGAGGACTTTGGACGTTACTGGCTGTCAACTGGTGGTAACAAAGAACAAGCTGAAATCTTATTGAAGCAAAAAGTGAACAATGGACTGCGCTCAGAATTTGGTTCTCGCACCATACAACAGATTGTATCGGGTGAGAGAAGCGAATTGATGGATGAAGCAATGATCCAAGCATCAGGTAGCTCGAATGAGCTGGGAGTTCAGATTGTTGATGTCCGAGTAAAGCAAATCAACCTGCCGCAAGAAATCAGTAACTCAATCTTTGAACGTATGCGTGCTGAGCGTGCTGCTGCCGCTAGAGAGTATCGTTCAGAAGGTCAGGAGCAAGCTGAAATTATTCGCGCAAACGTCGACGCTAAAGTCACCGTTATGTTGGCAGACGCAGAGCGTAACGCCAGACAGTTGCGCGGTGAAGGTGATGCACAAGCGGCACAAATCTATGCGCAAACATATTCGAAAGACCCGGAGTTTTTCAGTTTCTTGCGCAGTATGGATGCCTACCGAGCTAGCTTTAATACCAAGCAAGACGTGATTGTGATTTCGCCGGACAGTGATTTCTTCCGGTACTTGAATAATCAATCTGGTGTCAGATAAACCCAATAACTTTATACCTTAGAAAAAGCTGCTTTTTAGCAGCTTTTTTATTGCCTATTTCTTGCTCGAATCAGTGTAAATAAAGCGCCATATGCAATTAAATATGAAAGTTAGACAGAACTTAGGTAATATTTACAACATAATAACAACACATAAAGAGATCTACCTTTTGTCTTCTAACACTCCGCAATCATCTTCAACTCAAAACGACCTCGCAAACAGCGGTTGGTTTTCTCGATTTTTGAGTGGCGTTGAGTGGTTAGGCAATCTGCTGCCTCATCCAATTACCCTATTTGCTTCCCTTGCGCTTTTTATCGTTTTTCTCAGCGGCATTCTGGGTTATTTCGATGTTAGCGTAATGGACCCACGCCCACTCGGCGCTAAAGGGCGTGAAGCTGACGGCATTATCGAAGTCATCTCTTTAATGAATGCTGAGGGCCTGCAAAGAATTGTTACTGGCTTGGTCACTAACTTCACTGGTTTTGCGCCCTTAGGCACAGTGTTGGTTGCTTTGCTAGGTGTGTCTGTTGCAGAACATTCAGGCTTATTAAGCACGGTAATGCGCTCCATGGTGATGAACGCGTCTAAGCAAGTTGTAACAGTGGTTATCGTATTTGCTGGTATCGTCTCTAACACTGCTTCTGAGCTAGGCTACGTGGTGCTGATCCCGTTAGCGGCGATGATATTTCATTCTTTAGGAAGACACCCATTAGCGGGCCTTGCAGCCGCCTTTGCGGGTGTTTCGGCTGGATACAGTGCAAATCTATTACTTGGAACCGTAGATCCTCTGCTGGCAGGGATTACGCAAGATGCTTCTCGAATGATTGACCCAGAATATGTCGTGGGCCCTGAAGTGAATTGGTATTTTATGTTTGTGAGTACTTTTGCTGTGGCTATCATGGGTGCGATTGTAACTGAAAAAATTGTTGAGCCGCGATTGGGTGTCTACAATCCAGACGATGCCTCGATTGATTTAGGTAAGCAGCAGATGGATGCACCTACCCCGGTTGAAATAAAAGCGATGAAATGGGCAGGATTTACCTTTGTTTTAGTGTGTGCTCTGCTGGCCTTTACTATTGTTCCTGAAAACGGAATTTTACGCCATCCAGAAACCGGAGAAGTCGCAGGCTCACCGTTCTTGCGCGGTATCGTAGCGTTCATTTTCATTACCTTTGCCATCCCGGGCTTTGTATATGGGCGAATTGCCGGCACCATGAAAAATGATCGTGATGTTATAGATGCTATGGCCAAAAGTATGAGCTCGATGGGGCTTTATATTACCCTAGTGTTTTTTGCAGCCCAGTTTGTGGCATTTTTTAAATGGACCAATTTAGGCACTGTATTAGCGGTTAAAGGCGCAGCATTTTTGCAGGCCACAGGCTTTGATGGGCCCGAAGTTTTCATTCTCTTCATTTTAATGTGCGGTATTGTGAATCTTTCCCTAGGCAGTGCCTCTGCGCAGTGGGCGGTAACTGCCCCTATTTTTGTTCCAATGTTGATGCTAATTGGTTTTGCGCCAGAGCTTATTCAGGCTGCTTATCGAATAGGAGATTCGGTGACCAACGTTATCTCTCCAATGATGAGCTATTTTGGCCTGATACTCGCGATAGCTGCTAAGTACAAAAAGAATCTTGGTATGGGGACTCTCATCGCTACGATGTTACCGTACTCACTTGTGTTTATAGTTGGGTGGACAATTCTATTTTACGTTTGGGTGTTTTTGTTTGGTTTACCTGTCGGGCCAGGTGCAGCAACGTATTATTCTCCGGGGCCATAGAGGCGCCCACTGTATCGTGGCAAAAATAGAAATTAGCTTTGGACTAGTCCAAAGCTAATGTTAATACGTATTTTTAAACATTCGCCCTAAAGACAACATTAATAATTCTATGAAGTATCGTTCGCAAGAAGCCTTTACCCATGTGCAAGCTGACAAAATCGGAGTGTTGATTAGTAATCTTGGCACACCACAAGCTCCTACTAAACAGGCGCTTAGACCCTATTTAAAACAGTTTTTGTCTGATCCACGAGTAGTTGAAGTACCAAAACTAATTTGGTGGTTTGTTTTGAATATTATCATTTTAAACATTCGCCCCGCTCGTTCGGCAAAGGCATATCAAACCGTTTGGACAGACGAAGGCTCACCTCTACTCACTCATACCAAGCATCAAGCTGAGGGCTTAGCAAAACGCTTTAGTGAAAAGTATGGAGATGATGTGGTTGTGGAGTTTGCCATGCGTTACGGCGAGCCATCGGTATCAACCGCTGTGGAGAGTTTGCTGGCGCAAGGTGCACGTAAGATTATTTTATTGCCACTGTATCCTCAATATTGTGCGTCTACTAGCGGCTCAACCTTTGATGCTTTGGCAGAAGATTTTACCAAGCGTCGTTGGTTGCCTGATTTTAGGTTTGTTAGCCACTATCACGATAACGACAATTATATTGCTTGTTTGGCTGACAAAATACAGGCTCATTGGGACAAACATGGGCGTGCTGACAAGTTGATATTTTCTTATCACGGAATTCCTAAGCGATATTTGAAAAACGGCGACCCTTATCACTGCGAGTGTCACAAAACTTCTCGATTAATTGCTGAAAAACTCTCTCTTAAAAGTGATGAGTACATGACGACATTTCAGTCTCGCTTTGGACGCGAGGAATGGTTAACGCCATATACTGACGAAACCTTTAAGAAGCTGCCTAGTCAAGGTGTGAAGTCTTTGCAAGTAGTCTGCCCTGGGTTTTCCTCTGATTGTCTAGAGACAATTGAAGAGATAGGCGAAGAAAATTGTGAGTATTTTATGCATGCTGGCGGAGAGCGTTATGAATATATCGAATGCTTAAATAGCGACGATGCGCATTTAGACATGCTGTTTACCTTATTGGTAGACAATATGCAGGGCTGGAAAGTTGGGGATGACTACCAGCAGCGTGAGCAATTGGCAAAGGGACTGGGTTCAGAAAAATGAGTCAGGATCTGCAGCCCACTCAGGCAAAGCCTCTTGCCGAAACGACGGAAGCTTTAAAGGCGCCAGATGCCCTTTTAGAGGCGCAAGGTCTTGCGAACTTATTGGATACCGCAGTACGCATTCCATTCATCGGGATTAAAGTCGGTTTGGATTTTTTGGTGGGCCTGATTCCGGTCATCGGTGATCCTATTATGATGCTTGCTTCTTTTAGAATTATACAGTTAGGGCATTCTTTAGGTGTTCCGAAGGCATTAAAAATCAAGATGTTAGGCAATTCCCTCATCGATTTTTTATTGGGTTTTGTGCCAATATTAGGAGACATCGCCGATATTTTCTTTAAAGCTAATCAGCGCAATGTCAGAATTATTGAACAATGGTGGGTCTCAGAAAATAAAGACAAAATCGATGCCTTGAGGGCTCAGATGGTAAAAGATTGGGAAGATAAGCAAAAAGTGCCGTCTGATCAGGACGACACCAGCCATTAGGTTTTTAGTGCATATTCTTGTAGTACTTCTAATGGAATAAGCGCTAATGATTTGCTGTTGGTTGCTCCTAGGATGACTGGAGGCGCAACATTAGCAGCAATTGCTTGATACCATCGACTCGCGCACAAGCACCAGCGGTCGCCCGCTTTAAGGCCTTTAAAGTCATACATCGGGTTGGGGGTGATTAAATCATTGCCGCAAGCTTTAGAATATTGCAAAAATTCGTCGGTCATCACAGCACAAACACTGTGATTGCCATAGTCACTGTTAGGTACATAGCAAAAGCCCTCTCGGGTGTAGCCAGTGTTGCCGCAGCAAAGTTGCAAAGGGTCGCCTAATACGTTGGTTTCGTTCGCCATGTTGGTCCTTTTAAATTACATACTTATGAGGGTATACGATGTTAGATAAGAGTCAGCTTAGTTCAGTGACAAAAGAAACGGAAAATATTTCTGCAGAAGAAATTGCTAAGTTCGACAAACTCGCTGAAAACTGGTGGGATCCAAACGGCAAATACAAGACTGCATTGATTTTTAATAAAGCCCGTTCTGAATATTTTATCGAACAGATAGCAAAGCATTTTGGCCGCAACCATCATTCAATCGACTGCCTCAAAGATCTCACGATACTCGATGTAGGCAGTGGCGGCGGTTTAGTCAGTGAAGCACTTGCTAAAGCAGGGGCGAGGGTCACAGGTATTGACGCGAGCGAAATGAGCGTGCAAGTTGCCCGCCGTCATGCTCTCAAGAGTAAGCTCGATATTGAATATCGCCATATGCTGGCTGAACATGCGCTTAAAGACAATATTCAATATGATGCGGTGATCAACGCTGAAGTCGTGGAACATGTGCCAATGCCCAAAGAGTTGGTGCAAGAGTGCAGTCAATTGACAAAGCCGGGCGGTTGTTTGGTATTCGCTACTTTAAATCGTACCTTGCGCTCATACTTAATTGGGATTGTTGGTGCAGAATACATTATGCGCTATTTACCCATCGGTACGCATAACTGGCATATGTTTATCAAACCTATTGAGCTAAACAGCTGGGCCTCTATCAATCGTTTACAGTTAATTGACGAAAAAGGTATGGTTTATAACCCTTTCACTAAGCAATGGCGTCTAAGCAAGAGCCTTGCGGTGAACTACATTCAAATTTATAGAAAACTATCACCTAAATAAGTAAGTGCTTAGATATAGGTGTATTACTATAAAGCTCGATATAAAAGGGTGCACACTTTTCAAGCACAGTTAACGATTGACCACAGGATATTGTTTACATGAAAATTTACGATACTAAGACTGCTCCTACGCCGCGCCGCGTCAGAATATTTTTGGCTGAAAAAGGCATTGAAATGGAATATGTACAGGTCGATATTGAAAAGGGTGAAAACCTTTCCAAACACATGCGCGCAAAGAACCCGATCGGTAAAGTTCCTATTTTAGAGCTAGATGATGGAACCTGCATTAGTGAAAGCGACGCAATATGCACCTATTTTGAAGCTCTGCAACCTGCGCCCTATTTGTTTGGTGAAACGGCTCTAGAAAAGGGGCAAGTAATGATGTGGCAGCGCCAAGTAGAATTTTGCTTGTTCATGCAAATTGGTATGTGTTTTCAGCATAGCACCGGCTATTTTAAAGATAGGATGACGCCCGTGCCTGAGTATGGAAAAGAAGCCGGTATCAATGCTGTAAAGTTTCTTAAAGTTTTAGAGCGGCGTTTGGAGCAAAGCGAATACATTGCGGGAGATAAATACTCGATTGCCGATATTACCGCGTTTTGCTCAATCGATTTTGCGCGGGTGGTTGACATAAAGTTGGGCGATGAGCACCCGCAATTAACCCGATGGTACCAACAAATGAGAAATAGACCTTCTGCCAAAGCATAAGCTACATTCTATTTGGGCTGATGATATTCGTATGCTCACCAGCCATTTACTGAATGCAACTGTGCTAAAACCTCAGTGCCAGAAACCAAATAGTATGTTTCGTACTGCGCGGCGGTAGCGCATGCATGATTGGGCAGTACTCTTAGTACATCACCAATGTTAAATTGATTCAGTTGCTTGAGCTCTTGTTCGTTTGAGAGAGTTTGAGAGCGAGTGCCAACAATGCCGTGCTCTTGATTGGCACTATGTATTATCAGCCCAGACTGTATCTCGCCCCTGTGATTACAAATCACGCCGTAGCCTTGGTCAACTGCTTGACCGCTGGTGCCTCTGTCTCTAGACATAGCCATCCAACCCGCATCAATTAGTACATGCTGTTTTTGTTTTTGAAAACCAATGACGCTACCAAGCACACTGATCGCGATATCGGTCTCATTGCATACACCTAAGCCAGACATTACTAAATCAAACAGCACATAAACACCGGCTCTTACTTCAGTGACTCCGCTAAGGTCATCAATTGCAAAAGCCGTGGGAGTCGATCCGATAGAAACAACTGGGCAGGGTATCTGGTGTTTTCGGATGCGCTCAGCCGCAAATACCGCAAGATCACGCTCTTGTGTTGCCAATGCTTTTTGCGTATCAAGGGTAGCGCATTGATATGAACCTCCGGCATGAGTCATTACACCCAGAAAGTCTATATTAGCAGCGCATGCGAGTGCTTTTGCAATTTCGATTAGATCATCGCTTGACGGGTTAACACCTGCACGATGATTATCAACATCTAACTCAATGAGAACGCTAAACCAACAACTGTTTTGACGTGCATAGTCTATCAGCAAGATGGCAGCCTCTAGGCTGTCTAAGATAACTTTAATATCGCAGCCTTGCTCACGCAATGCGCGCACTTGAGCAAATTTGTTAGGAACAATCCCTACTGCATATAGAATATCGCTAAAGCCATTCGCAAAAAAATGTTGAGCTTCTTTTATCGTAGACACAGTTATGCCACTTACATTGCCACCTGCAATGATCTCTTGGGTGATTTCTATGGATTTATGTGTTTTAACATGCGGACGTATTTTGCAGGCGAGCCCTTCGATATGCGTCGATAGCCTTGCTATATTGTGGCGCATTTTTTGTTGGTCAATTAATAGGCAAGGCGTATTCAGTTCATTGATATTCATATTAATTCATCTTGGGTAATACAGTTTTTCCCGTTGCGTTTGGATTGATATAATAATAAATCAGCACGCTTTAAAATTTCGCTTGCCTCAATATTATTGCGCCCACTAGCGCTAAAACAACCTAAGCTTAAGGTTACATAACTGGCTACATCCGAGCTTTCATGCATGATATTGAGCGCTTTAATGCTTGCCTGCATCGATTCCATAATATGCTTGGCATCTGCCATATTCGTTTTAGGTAAAATACAAACAAACTCTTCGCCACCATAGCGGGCGATATGACCACTTTCAGAATTGACTATTTTCAGCAATGCACTGGCAATGGATTGTAAACATTGGTCGCCTTCAATATGCCCATATTCGTCGTTATAATTTTTAAAGCAGTCGACATCAATCATCGCTATTGAAAAGTCATCGCCATTGGCCTTGGCTAAGGCCCATTCAGACTCAAGCTTTTGGTCAAACCAGCGCCGATTGCCTAAGTCAGTTAAGCTGTCTTTTTCGGATATTCCGGTAAGCCATTTATTCGTATCCTTTTCTATCTTAATACGCTCCATCAACTTGTTAATTTCGGAGCCTAAGCGCGATAGTTCGTCATTACCTGCCAAGTGTATAGCATCATCTTGATCGGAGTGCTTTTCTTGAATTTGTGATAATAAATGTCCAAATCTATTTAAAATCAGTTTTTTGGTGATGATATGTATGATAAAAAAACTGATGAGTACTATTAAAGTCGCGCTGACTAGTAGAAAAATCCGCAGATTCGTTTTTGTTTCTGCCAACAGTGAATCATCAAAATCTATTTGTAAAAAGGCTTTAAAACCGACTCTGCGATACGATTGTAAGTCTACATGCTGAATAATTGATTTACTTTGCTCGGCTTGCCGATAAGTGCCATTAAATAGACTTCTTGCTTTATCTTCCTCAATTCTGACACCGGGATTGAACAATGACCACTGATCAACGGGGCTTAAAATAAATAGGTCAATTCGGCTAATCGTTTTATATTTTGCGACTAGTTTTTTGACATAGTCACCAAATAAATAATCCGCTACTTCGTTTTTATTTTCTGAAAGCAAGCGCTCTTTAAGGTCTATGTCGCCATTAATTACGATGTCGCTGCCTTTTTGGCTGAAATAAGCATACTTTTTTAAATTTCCGGTAATGGTTGATAATGAAACGCGATGAGTAAAAAACAAATCTTGGTTGAGCACACCTTGTATATTTTTTACATAGTCGTTGCCATAAGCGTTCATATCTAAGCCTATTTCAGACTCGAAGGTGCTTGCAAAAACGGTCATGTCTTTATCGATCAAATGTAAATCTGAAAGATTATATTTGCTTTTGAGCGCTTCTAGGACAGCGATAGAAATGTCGTTGTTATCTAAAGATAGCTCGAAAAGTTCCTTCGCCAGCGCGGGTAAAGAAGTTTTTAGCTCTGATTCCCACTTTTCTTCTGCCAGTAGCAACAAGCGATCGAATACTTCAATATCTTGTTGAATACTGCTGGTCAGCGCTTGTGTTTGATCGGAGTTTTTTTTGGCAAGAAAATTATCGAGGACCCATACGCTTACACCATAGCTAAGCAAGGCGGTCAACAGGCCAGTTAAGGCAATAAAGAAGTTTAGCTTGTGCCGAAGCAGCATAGATAGCTTTACCTTATGAAAACTATGGTTGAAAACATTAATCCAAGTATACGCTGTTTAAAAAATCTAGTTTGCTTAAAAAGTATCAGCAACGTAATCTATTGTATCAAATCTTTTAAATCAGAAAGTTGGTTGGCTTCACTTGCGGGCTTATCCCAACGAATTCTATGTACTCTCGGAAATCGCATAGCCACTCCCGATTTGTGTCTTTTAGAAACATGTACAGAGTCAAAAGCGATTTCCAAAACCAGCGCTTTATGTACTTCTTTTACCGGTCCAAAACGAGCCATTGTGTTTTTTCTGATCCAGTTGTCGAGGCGCTTAAGTTCTATATCGGTAAATCCGCTATACGCTTTACCAACGGGCAGTAATAAATCCCCCTGCCAGCAGCCAAATGTATAGTCGGAGTAAAACGAAGAGCGTTTGCCATGTCCGCGCTGAGCATACATCATTACCGCATCAATTAATTTTGGATTGCGTTTCCACTTGTACCATTTGCCTTTGGGTCGGCCCGAGTGATACTGACTGGTTTTACGCTTTAACATTAGGCCCTCGATATAGCCTTGTTCAAGTCCAGCGGCTTGTTCTCTTAACTTTCGCAGTTGCTCGGTATTAGAAAATCTAAGCGCAACAGACAGATGCAGATGCGCATAGGGTTGAGCACTGAACCAGCTCTGTAGTGCATTACTTCGCTTTTCTAAACTCTTATCTCTTAAGTCCACGTTGTTCAGTAATAAAGCATCGTAAAGAATGATCCCCGCCGGAAATTCAGCGATGAGTTTTTTGCTGGGCTTCTTTTTGTTTAATCTTTGTTGCAGTTGATTAAATGAGCCTATGTGCCACTGCTGAGTATCATTTTTTACGTCCAAAATACCTTGGAAGGGGATTGAGGGCTTTGAAAATGTGCTTAGGTCTTCGTTCTGTACTGGATTAAGCGCAATCAGTTCGCCGTCAAAAATGCCATGAATATGCTCGATATCAAGCGCTTCTAATATTTCAGGAAACGAAGCGCTGATGTCATCGCCTGTTCGGCTAAATAGCGCTTTACCGGCTTTAGTCACTACTAACTGCACACGGATCCCATCGTATTTCCATTCGGCCTGCCAAAGCTCTGGCGTAATGGCTTCAATTTCATTTTCATCAAACGGATGGGAGAGCATCACCGGTTGGAAGGTCACGCTATCGCTGACGTCGGGTATCTCAGTTTTTCCCTCAAGCCAGCTTAGTAATGATTGGTATGGTGGGCTTAACCCATGCCAAAGGCGTTCGATGTCTTCGACGCAAATGTCGGGGTTAAATTGCTGTCCGTATTCAGCTAATACTTTTTTTAAAAAGCGCACAGAAACGCCAATTCTTAGTCCGCGAGTACCTAATTTTAAAAGTGCCCAACGTTGGGATGCTGACATGCTGTTTAAAAGACTGATAAGAAATGTTCGATTTTCGCTGCGCGAGCCTTCGGCGAATCGCTCTATTACAGAATGTAAATTGGGTAAGGTAGCAAGGGCCGGTGGGTCGTCATTCTCGCTTACCCATAAATGCGATACGGTTTCGCTCATCTCTCCGACATAGTCGTAGCTTAGCGCAAATAGCAAAGGGTCAACCCGTTCTTCGATAAGATCCTTAATTAACTTGCGCTTAAAAAAATCAAAATTCAAGGTGCCTGCAATAGCAGCAATTGCCCATCCTCTATCGGGATCTTTAGTATTGCTTAAATATGCTTTTATCAATGCTGATTTCGCGAGATTACTAGACGTAAAGTAGAGTTTGTCTACTAGCTCCGCAAAGCTTTCCATATTTAGCTCTCATCCTCATCGTAACCAATCAATGAAAGGGCTTTGGCCTTGTACCCCATCTTTTGGGCTTGATGCACCAAGGCTTGCTCACGCCCATGAGTGACCCATACTTCTCTTGGATTTACCTGTGTAATGGTTTGGATCAATTCAGGCCAGTCACAATGGTCACTGATAATCAGCGGTAACTCTGCCCTTCGTTGTTTAGAACGTGCGCGAATTTGCATCCAGCCTGATGCCATTGCGGTCATGACATTTGGCAGTTTGCGAGACCAACGATCGCTTAATGCAGATGGTGGAGCAAGCACTAACTCACCTTTCAGACTCTTTAAATCAGAGACTTCGGTAACGGGTATCCAAGCACCTAAGTCAACTCCCTGACTTTGATAAAATTCACATAGCTTAATTAGGGCGCCGTGCAGATAAATAGGCTTGCTATAGCCCAGACCTCGCAGTGACAGCATCAAACGCTGACATTTGCCAAGTGCATAAACACCGACTAAATGACAGCGGTCTGCAAATAATTGCATAGAATCAAGTAGCTTTTGCATTTCGTCATCAATATTGGGGTGTTTAAACACCGGCAGACCGAAGGTTGCCTCAGTAACGAACACGTCACAAGGTGTTACTTCAAACGCTTCACAGGTGGGGTCATAATGACGTTTATAGTCGCCAGAGAGCACTAAGCGATGCTGCGCAAAATCAATGACCGCTTGCGCTGAGCCCAATATATGTCCGGCGGGTGCAAAATGCAGTTGCCCCTTTTTGATGTTTACGGTTTTACCGTATGGCAGAGCTCGAGGTGTTTCACAAAAATCATCACCATAGCGAATCTGCATAATTTGCAGTGTTTGCGGGGTGGCAAACACTTCGCCATGGCCTGGTCTAGCGTGATCAGCGTGCCCATGGGTGACAATCGCACGTTTGACCGGCTGCATAGGGTCGATGTAAGCATCGAGTGCACTGCAGTAAAGTCCATTACTATCGGTTTTAATCCACTTATCGGGATGCTTAGGAGCCGCCAAGCCAGATCTCACTGTTGCTTAATGTACACTTGGATACGCAAATATACATGAGAAAGATTTACGATTGTTGCAATGTTCTCAAGCTTAGCAGTCCGAATTTCTTCGCAAAGTTCAAATCTATTAGCGCAGTAAAGATGGATGGACGCTAAACTTAAGTCTGCAATTGGCAGTATCTAGTGGGTATTGACTGCTTGTGTAGAGCATAGAATAAAACCCTCTAAAACAAAAAAATAGACGAGCGGTGCGCAAATTAGTCATTCCAGAGCAGGGGGCATGTTGCAGTCAGGATTCTTATCATAGAATTTAAGTAAACTGGCTAAGCGTTTGTAGGGCAAAATAAGGAACCATCACATCAGCGATTTTTCGAATAAACGTGCGCGCATCCCCGATATTTTCAAGCAATGGTTTGATGCCAAGGCTTGGGACATTCGCCCTTATCAGTTAAAAATGGCCACGGCATTTACACGCAAGCAATCCAGCCTGCTTATTGCACCTACGGGAGCGGGGAAAACCCTTTCTGGGTTTTTGCCCAGCCTTATCGATTTACATCAAACAATAAACGCTCAAAAAGAGCTGCATGGCAGTCAAAAAAAGGCTCGACCAGCGAAGCGAATCGGTCTACATACGCTGTATATTTCACCTTTAAAGGCATTGACTTACGACATCGAACGAAATTTACATCAGCCTATCAGCGATATGGGCCTAGACATTGAAGTGGCCAGCCGCACTGGAGATACCACCGCTTATCAACGACAAAAACAGCGTAAGGCGCCGCCCCATATCTTGTTGACTACGCCTGAATCCTTGATGTTGATGTTGTCATATACAGATGCTCCGATCATTTTTGCTAAGCTGAAATGCTTGATTATCGATGAGGTACATAGCTTTGCGCATACTAAGCGAGGCGATTTTACCAATCTTGCGATGGCGCGATTAGAGCACTTATGCCCTGGCTTTGTGCGTTTTGGCCTGTCTGCAACGGTGGCTTATCCTGATGTCTTAGCAAGCTGGTTAGGAGCCCGCTCGGAGCCTGTGAATATCATTGAAGCAAAAAGCCGCGTAAAACCTAGTGTGAAAATTCTCAATAGCAAAGCGCGTATGCCTTTTGGCGGCTACATGGCGAAATATGCGGTGCCAGAGGTATATCAAGCGATTGTTAAAGCTAGCACTACCATCGTATTTGTGAATACCCGCGCCAGCGCCGAATTGATATTTCAGGCGCTTTGGGAACAAAATAAGCTAGCGTTGCCGATTGCGATTTATCACGGCTCATTAAGTAAAGACCAGCGTAAGAAAACCGAAGCGATGATGGCACAGGGCAAGTTAAAGGCCATTGTCGCCACATCTGCTTTGGAATTGGGCATTGACTGGGGAAATGTAGATTTAGTTATTCAGATGGGCGCGCCAAAAGGGGTAAGTCGTTTGCTGCAGCGCATTGGCCGCTCTAATCATCGTCTTGATGAGCCCTCACAAGCTTTGTTGGTGCCAGGCAATCGTTTTGAAGCTTTAGAGTGTTTGTCAGCCATTAATGCGATAAAAAAAGGCGAACTAGACGGTGATACGCCGCTCTCGGGTGCTTTGGATATTTTGCCTCAGTTCATTTTAAACTGTGTTTGCAGCGCAGCTGCCGGTATCGATGAAATCTACCAGCAGGTTCTCGATTCGCCTCCCTACAGTGGACTCGACAAAGACACATTTTTGCAGCTTTGGGCTTTTACAAAAAACGGAGGTTATGCGCTGCAAGCATATGAACGCTATAACCGTTTGGAAGAGTATCAGCCCGGTTTATATCGGCCAGCCTCAAAACGTGTAATTATGCGCCATCGCCAAAATATCGGCACTATCGTTGAAGCAGGAAGGCTTAAAGTCAAACGTTTGCGCCGTGCTCATCAAGGTAAAATCATTGGTGAAGTGGAAGAGTACTTTGCTCAACAATTGGTAAAGGGGGATACTTTCTTTTTTGCCGGAGAAGTGCTTAGGTTTGAAGGTATCCGCGACATGATGGTAGAAGCTAAACCGGGTAAGGCCAAAGAGCCTAAAATTCCCAGTTATATGGGCGGACAAATGCCGCTGTCCACTTATTTAGCCGACGCTGTTAGAGCCTTGCTAAACGAACCAGAGAGTTGGCGGCAGTTGCCTAAGCAAGTTCGTGAGTGGCTTGCCCTGCAGCAAGCGTTTTCAATGATACCGCGTCGAGATAAGGTGCTCATCGAGCAGTTTCCATTTAGGAAAGCCGAATATATCTTGTTTTATACCTTTGAAGGTCGCAAAGCTAATCAGACATTGGGGATGTTAATCACTCGGCGCATGGAAAAGCTTGGTCTGCAACCACTGAGCTTTTCTATTACTGACTATGGGCTCTCTATTTGTGCTTTAAATAAAGTCGAGCAGAGGCATATCCCGCAGTTGTTTAATCCCGATGTGTTAGGCGATGAATTAGAAGATTGGATGCTTGAGGCAGCCATGCTAAAACGCTCTTTTAGGAGGGTTGCGGTGATCAGTGGCTTGATTGAACAGCAGTATCACAGCACAAAGAAAACCATGCGACAGGTCACATTTTCAACGGATTTAATATACGACACTTTGCGTGAATACGATAAAGAGCACGTGCTGCTGAGAGTTACTCGAGAAGACGCCGAACGGGAGTTACTAGATTTGTCACGAACTGCTGATCTGCTCATACGTTTTGACGGTGCATTCGATTTTAAAACGCTGCAAAAGCCATCGCCGATGGCTATTCCAATTGTCTTAGATGTACGCAGTGAACAAGTCACTGGGGCTGGCATGCAGGCGTTGTTAGAGCAGGCAAATCTATATCAAGAGGCCGAAAACATGATGGACGACATTCGAGATTTATTGAGCACAGCACAACGTGAGGATACCGAGTGATTGCCGCTGAAGACCTGCATAATCTGGTGAAGAACAACACGGTTATCCCTGTCAGGTTCTGCGATAAGCGGTTAATCGTAGATGGGAGAGGCGTACTTTTTTGGCCCATGTATGATTTACTGGTTTTTTCTGATTTACACTTTGAAAAGGGGAGTTTTTTGACGCAGTTTGCGCACCCTTTACCGCGCTTTGATACGCGAGAGACAATTTCGCGCATGCGGGATTTAATCAATGAGTATGCACCAAAGCAAGTGTTGTGTTTAGGCGACAGTTTTCATGATGGCAATGCCGAAAAACGCATGCAGAGTGACGATATCCATGCAATAAACACACTGATCGAAAAAGTCGAGGTATGGACATGGGTGTTGGGAAATCACGACCCTGATATTCCTGTGAGTTTAGGCGGTGAGCGTGCACATTCGCTTGCTTTGGATACCGTGCTATTTGTACATGAGCCAGAGGATATATCAACGTATTCTTCTTGTAAGGGGCAAATAGTGGGGCATTTTCATCCAAAAACAAGTTACAAATTGAACAATAAAAAGCTTACCGGAAAGTCTTTTTTAATTGGCGAAGAGCTATTGCTAATGCCTGCTTTTGGCAAGTACACAGGCGGCTTGAGCAGCGAACATGCAGCGATTAAAAGCTTATTTACACAAAAAAAACCACAAATATTATTGACCTACCATAAAAAGCTGTTTATGTTATGAAAAAGCATACTTTTGCATGGTTTTAGTCAGCAACTATCTGTTTTGACTTACTTTTTCAATGCACTCATAGAGCTTACTTGCTGTGAACGCACCAACTGATGCATCGGTACAAAAATAATAACAATATCAACCTAGCGATGAGCAAGATGCGACTAGTACCTCTGCCTTTCTTAATAATTTTACTTTTTGCCTTGCCTGTATTGGCTTCGAGCTTGACCTTAAATAGAGCGCCAATTGATGAGCAGTACCGACAAACAAATGTGCTTTTAGTACAGGCCTATGAAAAGCTAGGGATCCGTATAAATTACACTCAATTACCGTATATGCGAAGCGCAGTTAGCGCTAATGCCGGCGTAATTGACGGTCTAGATTTACGTTTAGAATCGCACACTCAGTCTTACCAAAATTTGCTAAAAGTAAATGTTCCCCTATTAACAAGTAAAACACTGGTGGTGATCAACCGTAAACTTTGTCCAAAGTGTGAGTTGGGCCAACTAAAGTCATTGGGCGTCGTGTCTGGCTTTACATTTCCCGCCAATGAATTAAATTTGAGCGATTTGGATAATCGAGTGATTGAACTAGCAGAGCATCAAGGTTTATTTAAATTCTTTAAGGGCAACCGTGTCAATGCAATTGTCACCAGTGAATTGTTTTTGCCCGTTTTTTTAAGAGACAATGAACGGTATCGCTATATTGAAATTAGTCGCCAGCCTGTTTATCACTATTTACATAAACGCAATAGCTCACTTATTGCGCCCCTTGAAATTTCCATAAAAGAAGTGACAAAGACACTTGCAGCGACTGAAAACAGTGTCGAAAATTTGTGGCTTGAAGAGAAAAAAGACCCGCAACCTTCAGCGGGGTCTATGCAACAGCACGGAACAGATACCGGCATGGCGCCTTTTTAATATTCGCCTATCCAAATAGGCTTATTTACCCCAGCGTTGATTCAATTTATCGTAGGCATCGATGCGCCTGTCTCTAAAATACGGCCAAATTCGTTTGATGTTTTCACTGCGTTCCATATCAAGTTCCACCGAAAGGGTTGCTTCTTGCTCATCGCTTGCCATGGCGAGTAATTCACCCTGCGGACCAGCTATAAAACTATGCCCCCAAAAGTCGATACCTACATCTGGGGAATCGGGCGATGCTTCAAAGCCAACTCGATTGGCAACCACAACCGGCAATGAATTTGCCACACCGTGGGCTCGTTGAATAGTCTCCCAAGCGCCCTGCTGGCGATATTGCTCTTCTTTTGTATCGTTACGATCCCAACCAATCGCGGTAGGGTAAAATAGAATTTCAGCGCCATTCATCGCCATAAGACGAGCGGCTTCTGGGTACCATTGGTCCCAGCATACTAAGACCCCTAACTTACCGACACTGGTATCAATGGGTTGGAAACCTAAATCACCCGGAGTGAAATAAAACTTCTCATAAAAACCAGGATCATCTGGAATGTGCATTTTACGGTATGTGCCTGCAATCTTGTCACTGCGATCAAATACCACTGCGGTGTTGTGATATAGGCCGGGTGCACGTTTTTCAAATAATGAGGTAACCAAAACGATATTGCATTCTCTCGCTAAGGCGCCAAAAAATTCTGTGGCAAGACCAGGAATTGGCTCGGCAAGATCGAATGCATTGACGTCTTCATTCTGGCAAAAATATAGGGTTGAGTGTAGTTCCTGCAATAAAATACATTGGCAGCCATCGGCGGCTAATTCGCGGACTTTATCGGCTGATTTTTTCCAGTTTTCTTGTTTATTATTTGAGGCAACAGACTGCTGAACCAAGCCGACTTTTAAACGTCGATTAGCGGTATTAGATTTCATAAACGGCCACTCCATGCTGAGCCAAGTCCAAAATTTCGGGCTTCAAAGTATGTTCAGGTATTTGCATAGTAATGCAGTGCAAAGAGCCATACTGCTGGACAATGGTCGAGCAATCAATGGCAATAATTTTGTGATTCGGGAAGGCTTTTTGCAAGATTTCGACGGCTAATTGGTCTTCAGCCTGCTGGTAAACCGGAGCAAGCACACTCTCATTACAGATTAAAAAGTTAGCATAGGACGCGGGTAAGCGCTCACCATCGCTATTGCGCATGTCTGGTAGGGGTAGCTCAAAAATGGGGTAGCCTTGAAAGGCGTCTTGAAGCTCATTTTTAAGGGCGTTTAAGCCTTCAAAATGAGGGTCGTCTGGGCGATTAAATGCGCTTTGCATGACAATACTGCGCAAAGGCGTAAATCGAGCCAGTGTATCGATATGCCCGTCAGTATCATCGCCAATCAAATGCCCATTAGCAAATATGTTGATTTGCCTAGCCCCTAAATATTGTTCAAATATCCCATGGTATTGTTCATTTGTCATATCCCCGTTGCGTTTGGGATTGAATAGGCAAGATGAGGTGCTCATCAGAATGTTATTTTGGTCGATTTCAATCGCGCCGCCTTCGAGCACGATGTCGCATGAAACCAGAGGGTTTATACAGAGCTTGCTTAAGCCTTTATTCACAAGGTTATCAGCGCTAGCATCAAATTTTTGGCCCCAGCCGTTGAATAAAAACTCGACCGGTTGGTTGCCCAGTGCACTCTCACAGGTTACAAATACATAGTCTCGCGTCCAAGTATCGTTATATTCGGTAGGCACAATCAGCGTTTTTGCATTCAGGCTGACCATTGATTTTACGATGCCTAGTTCGGCTTTTGAGCAAAGCAAAATGACCGTCACTTGCGCGTCGTTAAGTGCCTCTATTAACTGCACATAAGTGGCTCTCGCGGCATCTATCCATGGCAACCAATCGCTTTGCATATGCGGCCATGCAATCACTACCGCTTCTTGTTTTGCCCACTCAGGAAGCAATGTAACTTGTTGTTGTGTTGTTGATGACACCTAAGTAACCCTTACAGTATCCACTTAATGCTAACAAAAGCACGGCGTGGCTGACCTACAAAATATCGATATCCACCAAATGCAAAATCAGCGCGTTCGGCGTAATCTTCATCGGTAATGTTTAAGATGTTAATTTTAGCAGAAAGACGCTCGCTAATAACATACCTGAATGTTAAATCTAACAATGAGTGGCCATCGTATTCGGCGGTATTCTCTGGATCAAGATAATATTTAGATAAATGCTGCCATGCAAACTCTGCAGATAGTTTCTCATTTGGCTGCCACAGTGCTTGTAAGCCAAATAAACGGTCTGGAGAAGTATCCACACGATTTCCTTTAATTGACACATTTGAAATAGCTTGGTCACTTGCATAGCTATGTTTTTGCCACGTAAGGTTGCTGGATATACGCAGTACATCAGTGACTTGCCAAAGGTATTCTATTTCTAGCCCTCGGTGTGAAGTCTCACCGCCAGCAATGTTTTGGCGATTGGTATCCCGAATGATGACATTGTCTTTTTGCATATCGTAGGCAGCAATATGCAGTGAATGGCCATCTAGGTTATAGCGCAGGCCAAACTCTATGGCATCAATGCTGACTTCTTCGAAATCAGTTGATATTTGATTATCTTGTAGTCGAAACAGTTCGGTCGCCTCTGGTGCGCGGAAGCCTTGCGAAATCTTTGTGTAAGTAAGTAAGTCTTCTGTTGGCTGATATTCAAGCACAAGAGCGGGTGAAAAGGCTGAAAATGATAGTTTTTGATCGCTCGGGCGCGTAAATCTGCAAACGGCTACACTGGCGTCACATGCGCTGCCATCACTAAGTAAATTATCATAATCGTACTCGGTTCGTTCGAAACGTCCGCCTAAACTAAGCGCCCAGTTTTGCCATTGCCAATTCGCCTGCGCGTAGGCGGCGATTGCTCGCGCATCTACATCGTAGTCATAGTGGTTACCGGCAGGAATACTAGGTGAAAAGGCTTGTGCTTGGGTCTCGGTTAAATTAGCACCAGTGGCGTCAATGTCTATGCCTGTAACCCAGTTTGCGCCTGCAAAATCAATATCGTACTGAGCCTGTAAACCAAGGCTAGAGTGGCTATTTTCTTCTAAGGCTTGCCACGGCAAAAAATGTTGTAAAAATTGCATTTCATTCCATCGCAAGTAAGGCTTTAAGCTGAGAGTTCCATCCCCGAATGCTCGCGTAAATTGGCTATATGCACGCAGTGATTTAGCATCCCTAAAAGCTTCAGGGTTAGGATTTATTTTTCTAAAGTTTTCGTCTTTATACGACTCAAAGCCGCGAATAAAACCAGCGGTCTCCTGATTTAAATTGGCAATATCGATAAGCGTTTTGTTGTTCCAAGTAGTTGTGCGCTGTTGATAGATAAGCGTGACTTTTTGCTGGTCATAGCCGCTTTCGGTTTGATAGCCATCTTCTTGAGTGAGATTACTCATCAAGCTGAATGCTTGAGTCTCATTTTGCCAGTTCAACTGAGTACTTACGCGTGCAAAGTCATAAGCACCTAGTTGCAATCCAATATTATTTCGCGTGGGGTTAAATGCATCAGGGCTAATAATGTTAATGGCGCCGTGCACGGCATTTGTTCCGTACAGAGTGCTAGCGGGGCCTTTAAGTACCTCAATCCGGGCTGCTTGCTCGGAGTTTGCATCAAACAACTGATTCGCATTACAAAAGCCTGGGGCGCGCAAAGCAATGCCATCAAGTGCCATGAAAAACGCACCGCAACCACCTGCTCCGGTGAGCACTGGCGAGCGAATAGCGGTCAAATGTTCTTGGCCATTGCCACGACTTATCCATGTTCCCGCCACGCGAGATAATACTTGATTAATATGCTGGCCCTCAATACGCGCCAGCGTCTCAGTATTGATTACCGATACGCTAGCCGGTATCTCGTTGAGGGTTTGCAGGCGCTTGGAGGCCGTTACGCTAATCACCTCCAAGTCGTCTTCATCCGTCATCGCTTGCGTATCAAACGACCACAGAGTGCTGATACTGAGGCCCACTAACAGAGGAGTTAATAATGGATGGTACAAAGAGGCTTTAGGTTTTATAACTGCCATTATTTTAAGTGTCTCCCACCGTTAAGATGCAATGTTTGTCCGGTAACATACTGACTGCTAAGTAGGTAGTTGACAGCTTTTACCGCTTCGGCTGCGCCTGGACAGTTTTGTAACAGCGATTTTTGCAGGGCTTTGGCACGGTACTCATCACCGTCGTGCTCATTAAACATCACTAACGCGGGGGCAATGCTATTGACTTTTACTTTCGGAGCAAGCAACGCGCTAAATGATAAGGTGAGGTTATGCAATGCGGCTTTACTCGCGGCATAAGCGATGTGCTTTTTACTGCCTTTTTCCTGCACATAATCGGTCATGTGAATAATATCTGTAAACTCTGCTGAACAGGTCAGCATATCACTAAATGCAATATTCAATTGATAGGGCGTATTGGCGTGTATCTGCATCATTTTAAGGAACAGAGCGTTGTAGTCCTCAGTTGCTGATTCTTGGTCCCAATCTGAAGCATTATGAATGATACCGCGCAGTTCAGGAGTATATGCTTTGACCTGTGCGATACAGTCATCAATACCATCAACAGTGGCAAAATCAGCCTGTATTAGGTGTGCACCTAGGTTCTTTAAGTGCTCTACCGATGGTTTTTTTGTGCGATATGTTACAATTACTGGAATTTCTTGTTCCAATAAACTGAGCGCGACGGCTAGGCCTAAGCGCTGTGCGCCGCCGGTAATTAAGATGGGTGCAGTCATAGCTGAAGTATGCGTCCTTATTGAATGAGAAAATGCAAGATTGACGTGTGTGGTTACGCGAGTTAAGCGAAGCAAGATCGCGCATATTTAAATAGTAGGGATCAATTGTAAACCATAGTTGTATAAAAATGCGTATATGATTCTAAGATCTCCGAAAATGGACAAACTATGTTAGCAAAAGAAGCTATTGTAATGCATGAAGCCACCGAATTAGCGTTGTCACCGCAAGCAGTAATTGTGCGCGACGCCTTGATTGCAAGCGGCTTAGAGACCCCTATGGTCGAAAATAAGCTGTCGAACGAAGAGAAACGTGTTCGCATTCAGGCCGCTATGAAGGATATTATGCAAACCCTTGGGCTTGATTTAAGAGATGATAGTTTGCAAGATACGCCTCGGCGTATTGCAAAAATGTACGTGAACGAAATTTTCTCGGGCTTGGATTATCGTAGTTTTCCAAAAATCACCCAAATCGAAAATAAAATGGCTATTGAAGAGCCTGTGCAGGTTACGGATATCAGTCTAACGAGTACATGTGAGCATCACTTTGTGACAATTGACGGTACCGCATCCGTCGCCTACATACCTAAGCATACGGTAATAGGCTTGTCTAAAATTAACCGTTTGGTTAGTTTTTTTGCGCAGCGCCCGCAGGTTCAAGAGCGTCTTACTCAACAAGTTATGGTCGCTCTCCAAGCGCTCACTGGCTCTAAAGATGTGGCTGTTAGCATCAACGCTACACATTACTGCGTGAAAGCTCGTGGCGTGAGAGATACTAGCTCTTACACGCGCACATCGTCTTTAGGTGGTGTGTTTAAAACTGACAATCAGTTAAAGCGAGAGTTTTTTCGGGTGTAATTGTTATTTAAACCGAACTCGGAATAATAAATAGGGTTCGACAATACCATCGCTTTTCCCAAAGTGAATTTTATTAATAAAACGAAAATGCCGCTCAGATAATCTTTCAGCGGCATTTTTTGTGTGAAGTCATATGTTACTTTGTAGATATTTATATTGTCTGTAAACAACGCTGATTTTGTTCTAACGAATAAGATGAAATTCAGTTTGTCGGCCGTCCATGTATGTAACGGTCTGACCGTCAAAAAACGCGTTCTCTTCAAGCATGATGCGTACTTCTTTTCCCCATTGCTCGATAAAACTGGCGGCATTTAATTCAATTGAATATGCGGTGTTGGCAAATAGCGGATAGTCACCTTGCACTGGCACACCCGCTTGCGCGTCCCACATGCCTAAGGTTGTGCCAGCGGCATGACCGTGATAACCCAGTGGATGGGTATATATAGAGGGTTTTATTCCTTCGCTAATGGCCTGCCTTCTGGCCTCGGCCAAGACTTCGTTACCGCTTTTACCAACGGCGAATAATTGAGTGAATATATCTTGTAAACGATTGGCCTTTGCTAAGGCTTGCTTTAAGTATTCAGGGGCGTCAGTTTCCCCTTCTCTGAGCACGTAAGCATGCTGCTGCTGATCGGTATTGAGCCGTAAATAGGTGATTCCAAAATCCATATGCACTAAGTCACCGGGCATGATCACATTGTTTGCTTTGTTTTTACTGAAGGCTTGGATATGGTCAAATTTATCAGCGTCTGCTCGCTGCATTGACACACTAGGGTGAAACCAATTTTCTAAGCCTGCGGATTTAGATTTATCACGCAGCCACCAAACAACATCGTCAGTGCTAGTGATGCCAGGACGAATAAAGCCGCTAGTGTAGGCTTGTTTAATGATTTCATGCCCCATTTTTACAATGCTTGGATAATACTCCATTTCCATCTTTGTTCGGGTCTCAAGCCAGGCTACAGCCAGCATCTCTGCACTGATGACCTTGTTGGCCAGAGGCTCAGGCAAAACTGCAAAAAAATCTTCATATTCAGTCGCGGTCATGCCATCGGCCAGTGCAAAGTGCTCTGATTTATTTATGCCAATAACTTTGGGCTGTTTTTGTTCAATAAGCTCTACTAAGCGCTGCCACTGGCTAGGCTGCGACTCTTTGTCCCAGGCTTTTTGAAACATGGTATCGACTTGATAGCGGGCGACTGCATAACGCTCTAGCGCACCGCCGTCTGGGGGGTTAAACAGTACCAATATGGTTCTGCGCCTTGCCGAGAGCCATGTTGCTGGTAGCATGGTTTTCAGCACGGGATCTTCGTTATATTCTCGCGAAATTAACACCCACATATCGATACCCGTGCGCTCCATTAGCTCAGGTAGAGTGTTATTGAGCTTGTCATTGAGCATCATATCAATGCGCGCCGCTCTTTCTTTCATAGACAAAATATTGCTCAAAGCTTCGGATGATGGCGGCTGATTTTCTGCAATGCTTGCTAGCTGATAGTCGATGCTGGTTTCGCATGCGGAAAGTAAAAACACTAACGGGGCAAAAATAACAAAGCGTAAATTAATTGACATATGGAGGCTCACAAATAGATATAGTCCTAGACTAAACGGAGTATGAATTGGATATCAAATGTTTTTTTACTTGGCGTGAGCTATTTTTTCTTGGCCGACTGTCAAAGTCCGCCGCATAAAATGTTGTAAACCAACGCCGTATCAAAAGATATATATCAAGCTAGAGTCATCGCCATTTAGGTAATACTATTTACACGAACCGCACTTTTTACTCGCGCAAGTGTATTTTGAGATGCGTAAATATGGCGCTAGCCGAAAATCGCTTATTACCGCGAAAACCTTAGCAAAAAACTCAGAGGACGCACAGCGCTATCAAGCGAAACTTTACGCATTGAAAGCGCCGTAGTTCTATTCTAAGTGTTTTCTACGGTACACCTTGTCCTCGACGGGCTTGCAGAAGTTCGTACCACTGAAGCCTAGTCAACGATATCTGATTCGCCTGATTTGCTTCAACAATCCGATGGCTGACGGTTGTGCCAATTACAGGCTGTATATTAGCTGGGTGCATCATTAACCAACTCAATACAATTGCGCTGGTTGAACAGTCATATTCTTCGGCAAGTTTCTTCACCAATAGCGCGGTATTTTTAATATTGATATCTTCTGCTTCGGTATTTGCAAATCGACCTTGGGCAATCGCACCCCAGGCTTGCAATTGGATACCTTGTTGCATGCAATACTCTAGCGTTCCGCGCGGGAACCCTAAGGCAGCATTGTCAGTCATATTGGTAGTAATGCCCTCTTCCACAAAGCCAGTATGACCTAAGCTTAATTCAAGTTGATTGCAAACAATGGGCATATCTACATGGGATTGAATGTAGGCCATCTGACCGGCGTGCATATTTGATACTGCTAGGCAGTCAAAGGTGTCTTGAGTGTGCAAGTTGTTGAGCACTTGGGCTAAATTTTCTACTTGCATTAAGGGGTCAGGACGGTGCAAAAAAAGAACATCTAAACTATCGACCCCAAGACGTTTTAAGCTGCCATATATAGCTTCAGTTACCCATTTTCCAGACAGGTCATAGTGGTTGATTGGCACGTCAGGTGTTAAGCGTATTCCAACTTTGGATTGTAAAATGAACTGCTGGCGAAGGGATTTTTTTGCTGCAAACACTTTACCAATTGCCGTTTCTGATTTTCCATAAGTATATATGTCGGCTAAATCAATCACATTTATACCGAGTTCGAGGCAAGTCTCCAAGAGCGCTTGAGTTTGAGAAATATCTGCTTTGCATAAGGGCTGAGTATTCCACCCACCGCCAAGATTCATGGTGCCAAATACTAGGCGGCTAGCGTCTGGGAAATACTGGTGTAAGGGCAATGTCTGCATAGATAATCCGTATAAATTGATAGGCAGTGTGTTGCCAAAATATATCATGATTTTTAATGTGAAGACGCATTTGAACTTATGTTTTGCATTAGATGGTGTATCCTTAGACTTGAACGTAGATACTTTTTTGGCGAGTAATAAATGAATGGACGGTTAATATGTTTGCTTATTGCGGCTGGGCTTACCTTATTTGGCTGCACAAATATACCTGATGGGGTTACGCCCGTTAAGGGGTTTGAAAAGCAGCGCTATCTTGGAACTTGGTATGAAATTGCTCGGCTTGATCATTCGTTCGAGCGTGGCCTAGAACAAGTCACTGCCACTTATACTGAGCGCGAAGACGGGGGAGTTAAGGTCATCAATCAAGGCTTTAATCCAGAAAAAAATGAATGGAAAAGCGCAGAAGGAAAAGCGTACTTTGTGGATGAGCCAGACATCGGACATTTAAAAGTGTCTTTTTTTGGCCCCTTTTATGCCAGTTACGTTATTGCTGAACTAGATAAGGAAAACTACGATTACGCTTTGATCACTGGTCCTGATACCAGTTTTTTGTGGATCTTGTCGCGAACACCGACTCTGTCTGAGAACACATTAGAAAGGCTCGTTAAGCAAGCTCAACAATATGGATTTGATACTTCAGAGTTGATTTTGGTGAATCATAAATCTTAATCTCAACATTTTTGAAATAAAAGTGTCCTATATCGGGTCTACACTTATACAAATATTTATGCAATGCTTAGAAAAAGGGTCGTCAAAACAACATGGAAGCCGACCGAAGGAATATTATGCCCAATAGCTATACCGATGTCGTTAACCAAGCAATTTCACTTTTAGATGACTTATCCAATAATGAATACCAAACCCTAATTACGCCGCATTTCGCCAGTAGCATTGGCGCGCACATCCGCCACATCATCGATCACTTTTTAGCGCTTCAAGATGGGCTTGCTAAAGGACATATCAACTACAACGTCCGCCATCGGCATAATCAAACAGAAAAATTTGTAGATATAGCCGTTCAGGCTCTGCATGATATTAATCAATGGCTGTCGAATCTTGATGAAGCGATCTGTCAACAAACGATATTGGTAACGAGCGAAATTGACATTAGTCACACCAAATCATCGACCTGCTCTTCAACGCTTGAACGTGAGCTTGTTTTTGTGAGCAGTCATGCTATTCATCACTATGCCTTAATTCGAATAATGTGTTCTATGCAGAACATAAGCGTACCTGACTTTTTCGGATATGCGCCTGCTACCATAACCCACATAAACCGCTCCGCTTAAGTAATTAACCTGAGCGCTGTTTCTTATCCATAGTTCAGGTTAATTAAAAGCGTCGCTTATTTACCCTAGTAACATGATAATATTAGGCAGACGATCCCCGTAGTTGAGCAATAACAAAAGATTCCAAACAAGGTACTACTGAATGCATGCTTCTATTATGTCTCGCGCCGATGGTAAGTGTGAGCTTTGTCAAAACATCGAAAGTTTACAGGTTTACCCTATTCCAGAATCTCCTGATTTAAGTGCAAATTGCGCAGTTTTACTTTGCGATAAGTGTTTGCAACAAATATCAGGAGGCGCCGATCTCGATGCCAATCATTTCACTTGCCTAAATCAAAGCATGTGGTCAACTACGCCTGCGGTGCAGGCATTAAGTTATCGATTGTTGCATTTATTTAGCAGCGAAAGTTGGGCACAAGATGCGATAGACATGCTGTATTTAGAAGAAGACACACTCGCATGGGCACAGCGAGGCATTGTGCACAATGTTGAGGCCACTTTAGACGCGAATGGCGCCGTATTAAGGGCAGGCGACAGTGTCACTATTATCAAAGATTTAGATGTGAAAGGGGCTAATTTTACCGCTAAACGCGGCACTCCGGTGCGCAATATCGGTTTATCTGACAATCCACTGCACATTGAAGGCAAGGTAAATGGTCAACGTATTGTAATCATCGCGGCCTACACAAAGAAAAACTAGTATCTAAGGTCGCTTGTACTGTTGGTAGCCATCAAAACCATCTCCCAGATAGAGTTGTAATAGTTTTTTAGGGGCTTTGGGTAATTCAACGCTAAGTAACAGCCCTGGGGTATGATTGAAACTAGTATCAATGCCTAGTGCATGATACTGGGCGCCCATCTTAAAATATTGTTTGGCTAAGATTGGAATGTCTTTGCCGTCATGCTCTATACTTTTTAAGAAGGCACTCAAGTGAACAGTGTTGATGCCTTTTACGTCCTCTTGTAAACGGTACTCATCACAAAATTCACTGATCTCTGGGTGCATATCAAAATGCATGTGGTGACGAGGGCTCACCTGTTGGCTTGCGTTCTTGGAAATTAAGAGATGTTGAATGAGGTTTACACTTCTGGCATCGTACAGTTTGCTAATAGACACCGTCCCATAAAGTGTCCGGTATTGTGGAAATAAACATACGAATGCGCCAATGCCTCGCCATAGCAGTAATAAGCCTTGATATGAGCCTTGATACTCTGGGATCAGGAATGAGCGTCCCATTTCCATCGCGGGCTGGTTTTGGTTAGCAAACTCGGGTCCAAACTTGAACATGTTGTTTAAGTACAAACCTTCAAGTCCGTCTTTTTCAATAAGTTTGTCGGTTAAGCCCATTCTATAGGCACCGACAATGCGCGCTGAATCGGTTTCAAGAATAAACAAATGAGTATAGCTAGCATCAAATTTATCTGTGTCGATGGGCTCGCCGCTGCCTTCATTATGCAGTCTAAATACTAATTCTCGCAGGCGCGCAATTTCTTGCACCACCAGCGGCGCTTGATGTTGGTAGACAAAATAGACTTCAAAGCCTTTTGAACGGGTTAACAATTGATTCGCCGGAAGTTTATCAATTTCACTGCGTATACTTTGTGCGGGAACTGGCTGCGCCAAGGGTTTTTGAGTAGTTATCGTATCTGCTGGCCACTGATAGCGCCATCGCGGGTCTTGAGCATAGCTTAAGGTGCGCGCAAAAGCGGCTTTTTGCTCAAATGTTCGGTCATTGATATATTTATTTGGGATCGCAAATCCGCTGGCAATTTCGATTTTTGCGCCAGTTTTGTTAAGCAGTTCACGACCCAATAGAAACATTCGCAAACGGAAGTAAATGCGCTCTATGCGATAAAAAAAGCGAGAGTTTTCGCCGCTAACAAATACAGGAACGTATTGACAATTATCGATGCTAATAAGGCGCCCGACGATTTTATTCCATTGATGTTCTGAGATTGCGTTCTTGTGAGCTTGAAAATACGAAACTTTCCCTGCAGGAAATATTAGCAAAGCATGCTGTTTTTTTACATGCTCGATACAGCGGCGCAGGCTTGGTCCGTTTTTAGGATCTTTTTGAGAAAGCGGATTAGTAAATATAAAATAATCGCTGAGCTCACGAAAAATACCCAAGCCTTTGTTTGCCAATACCTTGAGGTCTGGACGAACTTCGCCAATGGCTCTTGCTAGGATGACCCCCTCAATGCCACCAAAAGGGTGATTGCTTGCAATGACCACCGGGCCGGTTACTGGGATTTTTGCCTTGAGCTCATCTAAGCCGTGAATACGCAACTCAAGCAAGGCAATCAGCTTATCGGCAAAAGATTCCTTGCTGAGCCCCTGCATTTTGTTCAGTTGATAAAGCTGATTCATTCTTGCAATGCCTAGGACTCTGTCTAAAAGCCAAATGAATAGACGGGTCAGCCAAGATGAATTTTCAACTAAATTGTTTATACTAATTACTTGCGACATCGACGGATGGTTTTCCATATTGCTGCGCCTACGTTTGGCGCATGATTATCTAGTAGATACACTATTGCCAGTGTACAAAAAGACCGAGCCTATGTGTATTTACTTTCACTGTATGGCGCACAAAGCTGCAGCTAAGCGCTGAACTGCGGTTTTACATATAGTGATATTAGTTTTACTAAATTCATCATCAGTGAGAGTCACACTATATTACAGTAACATCGTGGATGGTATAGGCATGTAATTAAGTCAGACGCAAAGGTCATTTAAGAGCACGCTAGATGTATGCCTATTTTCCAAAAAGTGATAACAAAGTAAGTGAAGTTATGCGTCTTTTGCCATTTTGAGGCATAATACACACAGTTTAGCTTTTGAAATGACAATTGATGAATAATACGCTTACCATTCAGACCCCCGACGATTGGCATCTGCATTTTCGTGACGGCGAAATGCTTAAAGAGACTGTGCCGGCCACTGCCCGCTGTTTTCGACGTGCCATCGTGATGCCTAATTTAGTGCCTCCTGTTACTACCACCGAGATGGCCCTCGCTTATAAAGCAAGAATTTTAGATGCTGCGCCTAAAAACGGATTATTTGAGCCATTAGTTACGCTTTACTTAACCAATGACACCACCGCCGATGAAATTAAAAAAGCGAAAGCCAATGGCATCGTGGCGAGTAAACTTTACCCTGCTGGAGCTACGACTAACTCGGATGCGGCTGTAAAGGGTATAAGGTCTTTGTATCCGGTGTTTGAAGCAATGCAGGAAGTTGGGATGTTATTGCTAATACACGGCGAAGTAACAGACGGTGAAATAGATATTTTTGATCGCGAAAAAGTTTTTATTGATCGTTATCTGAAAGACATTACCGACAGTTTCCCAGGCCTAAAAGTAGTGTTTGAGCACATCACCACGAAAGATGCTGCAGATTTTGTACTAAGTGCCTCTGACAATGTCGCTGCAACTATTACGCCGCAGCACTTGTTACTCAATCGCAACGATTTATTGGTTGGTGGAGTACGTCCACATAACTATTGTTTACCGGTATTAAAACGAAACACCCATCAACAGGCCTTAAGAGCGGTTGTACAAAGTGGCTCGCCAAAGTTTTTTTTAGGCACCGATTCAGCGCCTCACGAAAAACACAAAAAGGAGTCGGCCTGTGGTTGTGCTGGTTGTTACAGCGCTTGGAGCGCAATTGAGCTGTATGCAAAAGTATTTGATGACCTTGGGGTAATTGAGAAGTTGGAAGGTTTTGCTAGCCATTTTGGTCCAGATTTTTATGGTTTGAAAAGAAATACGGGGACCATAACTTTGAGTCAGCAAACATGGTCTGTTCCTGAATTGGTTACCTTGAGTACGGGTGATGACATTGTGCCATTCTTTGCCGGTGAAAGCCTTGCCTGGAAACTGACCAACGTGAGCGTAAATTAAATGTCTAACTTTCAGCAGTATGAGCTATGTGATGAGCTGTTGACGTCTTTAACCGATCTTAAATATAGCGAACCTACAGCTACTCAAGAAGCTTGTTTACCTGACTTGCTCAGCGGCAAAGATGTGGCGGTAGAAGCCAAAACCGGGAGCGGCAAGACACTTGCCTTTGGTTTAACCATTTTAAACAAGCTGTCGCAAACGCCTGCGAGTGCCCAACATCCCCATGCGCTAGTATTGTGCCCGACGCGAGAGCTAGCAGAGCAGGTGTCGTATCAACTTCAACTGTTAGCAAAAAAGATGGCGAATACCAAAATTTTACCACTTTTTGGTGGAGTTGCGCTTGCTCCTCAGTTGAGCTCATTGCGTCATGCTCCTGCGGTGGTGGTAGCCACGCCTGGTAGAGTGTTAGATATTATCAGTCAAGGAAAATTGGACTTAAGTGGGGTAAAAACCCTTGTTCTTGATGAAGCTGATCGAATGCTCGACATGGGATTCTCAGACCAAATGGACTGGATCCTATCGGCTGTGCATAAACAAGCAAAGGGTGTGCAAACTCTGCTGTTTTCAGCCACTTTTGGCGGCAATATTAAATCGCTATCAAAAACCTATCAAAAAAATGCAGAAATAATCGCGCTAAAAGATGCGCATACTCGCGCTAACATTGACCAAGTTGCCTATAAAGTTCAGGCCGACAAGCGTGAGTATGCAGTTGCTGCTTTGCTAAGTGAATACCAACCAGATTCTGCAATTGTGTTTTGCCAAACCAAACTCGAGGTGGCCAGCCTTGCCCAAAAATTAAGCGACGATGGCTTCACTTTGGTTCAGCTACAAGGCGACATGGAGCAGTTTGAGCGTAGCAATGCGATTATTCTATTTAGTGCAGATTGCGCCAACGTAATGATTGCCACCGATGTAGCTTCAAGGGGCTTAGATATTGCCAACGTTGGTATGGTGATTAACTTTAGGATCAGTGATGATTTGGATATACATACCCATAGAATAGGTAGAACGGGTCGTGCAGGTGAAACGGGTATTGCGATTACGCTGATTGATGACAGTGATGAAATAAAGCTTATTGGTTTTAACGCGCAGCTTAGCGAAGATATTCCGATTAAGCAGTCACAGGCTTTGCGGTTTCATGCTAATCGGATCAAACAACCGGCATATGTTGGTATACAAATCGATGCCGGTAAAAAACACAAACTAAGCAAAGGCGATATTTTAGGTGCAATCACCAAGCAGGCTAAAATACCGTCTAAAGATATTGGGAAAATACAGGTTGCTGCTCAAAAATCATTTGCTGCAGTCAAACTTCGCAGTGTAAAACGTATCCTGATGATGTTCAGAGAAGAAAAAGTAAAAGGCAAGCGCATCCGTGCGCGCAAGATTGAATAAGGATGCTTAGCGCTACATTTTATGGCGATTAAGTACGTTGGTTCCACGGCATCATTGCAATGATACGACCGAGTCCGCAAAACCCTGTGCTACCGGCTATAAACAATCCCACGCCAATAAACGCGGTTGCCCATCCAAAGCTATTTGAAACAAACAACGAGAGCAAGCTAAACACTACCAATAATACGCCAATACTAACTTGTACTTGACGATCTAGCGGCATCAGCTTGGCACCGGTGCTTTGCGTTGTTAAGCCGGCACTTTCCCAAGCTTCGATACCACCGATGATATTAAATACCTTAAGTTCAGCATTTTCGGAGGTGAGCTTTTCACACGCTTTTTTGCCTCTCATACCTTTTTGACAATAAATCATTAGGGTTTGCTGTTTGTCTTTTATATCGGCGTCACTTATTTTCCCAACCGGGTGAAGAAGTGACTGTGGAATATGTTTAGAAGCATGTTCTGCAGGCTCTCGAACGTCAATTAATATGGCGTTTTCAGCCTCTAGTATTTGCTTTGCTTGCTGCGCCGTCACTTCTTTATACAACATATAATTCTCTCAGGTTATTCGGGTTAAGCTAAATTGCGACTGGCCACATTATAAACCTTTGATTGCAAGATGGGTTAAAAAATACGATGCTTAACAAAGATTTGCCAGCCATTCAAAAAAGGAACAAACATGAACGCAACTATTTTAGCTTTAACAGGGTATATTTTTTGGGTAATGCTGTTGTTACTGGCATTAGCAACATATCGCAGTGTATTTTCACAAATGCAGAAACGAAAGTCCTTAGTATTTAAGGCTGATGGTAGCGATGTAGGTGATATCGGGCAGCGCTTGACCCGAGCACATCTAAATTGTGTAGAGTGTTTTCCATTTATTGGCGGTATCTTACTGCTTGCTTTAGCGACCGATTCAAGCACCATCACCAATGGATTAGCATTTGTGTTATTGGGTGCCCGCGTGTTGCAGTCTTTAGTGCATATTGTCTCTATCAGCAATATTGCAATCAGTGTTCGCTTTGTATTTTTCTTAGTGCAGTTTGCTATATGCGGATATTGGATTGTGAAGTTACTCGAAAAGTTCATGTAAAAAAGGCAGTAGCAAAGCTCACAGAGCTGGGTTTTGATGGCCCTTTTTACATGCGATATATGCAGAGCGCTGGCATTTGTTGTGCGCATAACTTTAAGCGATAAATAGGTTTTTTCCTCCAGAGTTGAGCTGCACAATAACGGCCATTCGTTACAAAATGTTATAGTGGTATATGGTAGACTGCCGCTTAGTTTTTAATAGTTAGATTCAATCAAGCAATAGAGAGTTCATGTTTTCATTCTTTGAAAAGTTAACGCAGCCGTTCCCGGCAGAGTATCCAACGCAACCCCCAAAAACCCTTTTTGCCTTCTGTAAGTATTACTCCAAAGGTATGTGGCCGGTGCTCATTGCAGTCTCCGTTTTAAGCGCCTTGGTCGCCATGCTCGAGGTTTCGTTATTTGGATTTATGGGACAGTTTGTTGATTGGTTTGCTGAAAGTGATCCAAAGACCTTTCTAGCGCAAGAAAAATGGTCGCTTATTGGAATGTCTATATTGGTATTAGTGGCATTGCCAATGTTGGTTATTTTGGAGTCCATGATCACTCATCAATCTATTATGGGTAATTATCCGATGCGTATTCGTTGGATGGCTCATCGGTATTTACTCGGCCAAAGCTTATCTTTTTATCAAGATGAGTTTGCGGGCAGGGCGGCAACAAAAGTGATGCAAACGGCCCTTTCTGTGCGCGAAACAGTCACTAAAATTATGAATTTGGCGGTGTATGTTAGCGTCTACTTTATTTCAGTGGTTGCGCTAGTATTCGCTACAGACTGGCGTTTGGCTATGCCGTTACTAATTTGGTTGGTGGTTTACATCATAATTTTGAGAGCTTTGTTGCCGCGTCTAAAACAAGTGTCACAAAAGCAAGCTGATGCGCGCTCGATCATGGTCGGTAGGGTGGTCGATAGCTACACCAATATTATGACGGTAAAGTTATTCAGCCACCACAAGCGCGAAGAAAACTACGCAAAAGAAGGGATGGACGGCTTTTTGCAAACGGTTTATCCACAGATGCGCTTAGTCACCGTGCTGCAATCATGTGTTTGGCTCAGCAATGCTCTGTTAGTATTTAGCATCGCTGCACTTTCAGTGTATTTATGGATCGCTGGCATCGTTACTCCTGGCGATATTGCGATTGCGGTAAGCCTTAGTTTACGCCTAAATGGCATGTCGCAATGGATCATGTGGGAAGTATCTTCGTTGTTTGAAAATATTGGCACCGTTCAAGATGGTATCGACTCTTTAGGCGTAGCGGCGTCAATAGTGGATAAAGACAACGCTAAGGAATTAATTGTTAGCGGTGGCGCAATATCATTTGAAGACGTCAATTTTGCCTATGCGGGCAAAGGGGATGAGCTTATCGCTGTGTTTGATGAGCTGAATATTGTCATCCCTGCCGGTCAAAAGGTCGGTTTAGTCGGGCGTTCTGGAGCGGGTAAATCGACCTTAGTAAATCTACTGCTGCGTTTTTATGACATCCAAAGTGGGACAATAAGTATTGATGGGCAAAGTATTACAGACCTTACCCAAGAAAGTTTACGCTCACAAATTAGTATGGTTACCCAAGATACTTCATTGATGCATCGCTCCGTGCGGGACAACATATTATATGGCCGTATGGATGCCACTGATGAACAAATGATCAATGCAGCCAAGCAAGCCGAGGCGCACGATTTTATTATGACGCTCAGCGATAGCAAAGGACGCACTGGCTATGACGCACATGTTGGCGAAAGAGGCGTAAAACTGTCAGGGGGCCAACGTCAACGCATTGCGATTGCGCGAGTGATGCTCAAAGATGCGCCTATTCTAATCTTGGACGAAGCAACTTCAGCCTTAGACTCTGAGGTAGAGGCAGCGATCCAAGAGTGCTTGATAAAAATAATGGAAAGTAAGACGGTGCTTGCAATAGCGCATAGGCTTTCAACGATTGCGCAAATGGACCGACTGCTGGTTTTGGATGACGGCAAAATTATTGAATCGGGCTCGCATGCTGAATTATTAGCAAAAGGTGGTATTTATGCCAAACTTTGGGCGCATCAGACAGGCGGGTTTATTGGCGTCGAATAGTCGATAGTTAGCATGATAGTCCAGATAGGGGGCAAGAAGGCTGTGTTATGACGCAGCTTTAATCAGCTTAGTTATCTTCGCAAAGGGTAGAGACTCGATTCTTCCCCTTGCCTTTCGAAACGAACATGGCTCTGTCTGCTTTTTCAACCATGATGTCTAAACTGTCCGAATAATCACGAGAGGCACAATACCCGAAGCTAGCGGTTACACTGGTGGGGTGTTGATCGATTTGGATCGGTGTCCGTTCTAAGAGCTTTCTGCATCCTTCAGCAAAAACGGCCGCTTCGGCGTTTGTGGTTTCGGGCAGAATGAACGCAAATTCTTCTCCCCCCCAACGAACTAAAAGGTCTTGGCTTCTAATTTGTTCCGCAAAAATTTCAGATACTGCCTTGAGTACCTCATCTCCTTTGCTGTGGCCAAATGAGGCATTTAACTTTTTGAAATCGTCTATATCAGCGATGATGATTGCAATTTGACGTTCATGTTTGCGCACACGATTAAAGAAAACTCGCGCATGGTCTCTATTTGCAAGGTTCGTTAGTTCATCTTTATTTTTATTGCGGCTAAGTCGGCTAAGATAAATATCGATTATACGATACAGTAGTTTATAGCCAATCACTGCTAAAAACAGACCTACCGCAATATACATAGTGAACGACAAGTTAACTTCATTTTGACGAACATTCAAAGGCGTGAGTATGTACAAACTCCAATTTAAACTTTCTAAATTCAGTTTGGATACGAGGAGATCGCCCTGAACATCACTAACGATAACGCTGGGCTCGGAGTTATTGGCCGATTTTTGTGTGAACTCCTCAAACCATGAAATATCACTTGTGCTTTTAATACCAATTCTAGCAGTCGCGTCATCTGCTTGTTCCGGTGATAGGTCACTCAATGAGGATAAAACAATTTCTTCGTTGTTATTAACAAATACAAACTCATGCCCATATTGGCTGCGAAACTGCTGGAACGAGCCCAAAAAGTCGCCCAAGGATTTTCCGACGCCCACAAAACCGATGAATTCGCCTTCGTCATCATATTGTCTAACGTCAATAAACAAATGCACGTCTTCACGTTTACCGAGCACAGCCTGCACGGGATAATCGTTCTGTTCTTTTAGCGCGAAGTACCAGATCACCTCACCCTCAATGAGATCAAATACTCGTCCGTCAGAATTAAATTGTTTGCGTGATTTTTCATGAGCGAGATAGAAGGGCAGTTTAAATTTATCTTCATACTTTTTTAACTGTGCCATTAAGGGAGCTTGATCAGGATTTTCGCTTAAGAAATATTCGTCATAGACACCGACTTTTGAAAGCGTTGTGGCAATTTGCAAAGGATTTAATAATTCACGCTCTATTAGTGCAAAGACTGGTGATATTGACTGTTGCTGCTGCTGACTTTGTTTGCCTGCCAGGTCAGCAATCGTTAAATAGCCAGAAACCGCTATCACGATAAACACCGCTATGCTTATAACAAGCGATCTTTTTGATTGGTTCTGATTTGAGGCCACGATGCGTCCTTTCAAGGCGATGATTTACTGAATACATAGCAATAGTATTGCCTCTAGAAAATAATGTAAACAGCTTGTGATAAAGCCGCGCAATAGTAAATGTAATCATCGCTCAATGAAATTCGTCTAAAGTATAGTGTTAGAGGTAATTATTTGAACTGCTTTTTTAATTTGCTGTGTATTTTGGCCATGCTATTGTCGTTTTTGTCTAAGTCGATGCGCTTAAAGGCGTCAATGGACTTCACTTTTTCATTGTTTGCGAGGAGCAGGCCACTCAATCGTAAATATGCCCAGTTTATTGAAGGCAAGCCCGCGGTATCCATCACGCCAATGGCATCGGGGTTTTGCAGGGTATCGATAAATATTTGCATATGGCTAATCCCTTCATCAAGTCTGGTGTTGCCCAAAAGTGCAATGCGTCCGATTTGGTAGTGCGCGTTTAACTGGCGATAACGCGATTCGTCATAGGCTTCGAGCACACCGATTTCGTCTTCAAATGGTCGTCGTATTAAATCAATCGCGGCCAGTTCAATGAAGGCATCAATAGCTTTTTCAAAGTTATCTTCAGACAAGTAGTGACTCGCTAATGCGTTAAGCACACTGATATTGTTGGGAACATCTAAATTAGCTTGCTGTAAAACTGCTAATGAAGCAGGGACATTGTCAATGGTCCGGTAATACCACGCTAAATTTACCTTGCCCTGAATGACGTCCATGCCTTCAATTATTTTAATTTGTTGTAACGCGATATCGGTGTCGCCTCCGGCAATCGAAGGGGCATTTAGATGAAAACTGACCAGTGCTTCTCGATACTCAATTGAATTTGGGGCGAGCTCAATCGCTTTATTTAAACTGTTCACCGCTTTTTGAGCATAGCTAAGTGCACTGAATATAGAGTTGCTCGCTTGAGAGCCCATAATGCTGGCGTGCATTAGATAGACATCGGGTTCATTTGGTAGTGCACTTATGGCTTGTTCAGCTACGCGCTCAGCAGCGTCCAAATCTGTTTCTGCGTAGCTGTAGATTAGATAACGGTAATGATCAGCGCTCATGTCAGCTTTTGCGACTTGCTTTAGATTATTAATTACCGCTTTATAGTTTTGTTGTTTATACAGGCTATCGAGGTGTTCTATGTTGCCAATAAGCGTGCTATTTTTCGCATAGACTGACGTACTCAAAGCAATTAAAAGCACTGCTAAGCAGCAGTATTTGATCTGTGAAACAGTGAATGCCTGCATTAACAAAAGTTCCTGTCCTGATTGATTCACTTAACCCATGACAATCATTATGACAGTTTGTTTGATGAATGAAATAGGCTAAAAGTCACAAGGTGCTTTTTTATAACAAAGGCAACTGCTACACATCAGTCTATTTATGTCAGGCGAAGGGGTGATGCCCTAGGGGCGCTTTTTATAACCATCACGAAGCTGCATATCGATAGCATTGAGAACTTCTGAACGATTGATAGAACCCAATAGACAGGCGTTGTCGTCAACTACCGGGTATATTTTGGGCTTTTCTTTTAACATGGTTTGTGCAAGCTCGAGCACGGAGTCATAGCCTTTTACTGAAAGCACTTTAGTTTGCATGACATCTTTGACCCTGCATACTTGTTCGCGATAATAGCTTGACGTGATCATTTGACTCAGACAGTCTTGTTCAGATAGAAACCCCACGACTTTATTTCTATCGTCGACAACCGGCGCCCCCGACTGTTTACCAACTAGCAGTGCTTCAACTGCTTCCGCTACCGGCATGTCGATGAGAAGTTTGACCGCTCGTCGGTTCATGTGGTCTGCGACCTTTAAAGATTCCATTGTAGTTCCTTGTTAGCTTTGCTCAGCAGAGGGTTAATATTTTTAGCCTTAAGCGTAGACCGGTATGCCTAAATCGCAAACTTATAATCATAAGTATGCAGTTGTAAATTCCTCACAAGATAAAGTCAAGACGATTAAAGTCGATTGATAGCAAATAGCAGTGAGTGCTGTTTAGAACAATCTGCTAATATCAAGATAGAAATGCTGAAAAAATTTACTGTAATTTATTCACGGGATACACATGCAACAAGCAAATGTTTGGCAAAGTATTTATACAGATAAACGCTTTTCTGTAAGGGTGTATTGATATGAAGCGTAGCTACCTAAGTGTGCTATTGCTGCTCGCTATTTCTGGGTGCAATAACGCACCAAAATATGTAGAAAAAATGCCTCCATTGATTTTAGAAAATGGGCTGGAAGTAAGTAGTTGTCATGATTATGAACAAATGCGGTCGGTGTTTAAAGTGGGTGAGAGTGTTGCCAATAAACGAGTATCCGCAGATTATTTGGTATGTAGTTTAGCAATCGATTTGACTGAGGATCTTGATTCGGAGTCTACGATGCGAAGGATTTTTCACGGGTTGATGTTACGCGATATACCTACATCCCTGTCGGCTGGTGTATTCAAACAAAGTGCTCTCTCTGGTGCGGGTTTTCAGCTGTGGCTAGAAAAGTCGATGTTAACCTTTGAGAACGACCAAACATCTATCCAAATCCAGTACAAAGGCAAGCTTAAAAACGGCAATCATTTAGTTTGGGTTTCAGACCTCGCGCAAAATGCAAACTACGCGGCTTTTTTCCCCGCGATTATCATCATGCAAGATGGTAAGGTTCTTGGAACCGCACCTATATATGCGAGCGGATATTAAACATTCCTGCATAAACTAAAACACATTACAAAATGCTGCATATTTGCTCTAATGATTTTTTTTTCAAAGCATGCGCTGGCACGCTGGCATCTTCTGCTGGGTAGCCGGTAACTAAAAGCATGTAGGGTCGCTCATCGTCTGGCCGCTGGCAAATTTTGGACAAAAAACTCATGGGTTTTGGCGTATGAGTTAAGGTAGCCAAACCGGCATGATGCAGTGCGGTAATTAAAAAGCCGGTAGCGATGCCGACCGATTCGTGAATATAATAATTTTGTTGCTTTTGCCCTTCTTCAACTCCCCCTTTTTTCTGACTAAATATTGCAATTAACCAAGGTGCATGCTCTAAATACGGCTTCTGCGCATCTGTACCTAAAGGTTTTAAAGCATCTAGCCATTGATCACCCGCTGAGCCTTCATAGAATCGTTGTTCGTGTACTTCCGCTTGTTCACGTACCTGCCGCTTAACGTCAGCAGATTGTATTGCCGCAAAATGCCATGGTTGATGATTTGCGCCATTGGGCGCAGTGCCGGCTGCTTTGATACAGTTTTCAATGATGTCTTGCGAAACCGGCCTATCACTAAATTTGCGAATGCTGTGGCGACGTTTGATATCCTCATAAAATGCTAAAGATCGAGCGCGCATCTGTTCTTGTGGATATTCGATAAAATCACTTAGAGGATATTGTTCATGTGGTTGCATGGCGTGTCCGTTTTTATTTATATGTTTTGGAACTAGCGACTTTGGCCTTATTTTAACGAAGTAATCATACAGATTGCGCTAGCCTCATCTTACTGTATATATGTTCTTATTTCATGCTCAGATTAATAGGATTTTTTACTCAAAATCTGTATGGATGTGGCTAATTGTCAATATTGGCGCTTATACAAGGTTTTTAGCTTGTATCATTTGAATGGATAAGTATAATACGCCTCCCTCCCTTATGACGCTGACGATTCCCACAAGACTCACAACTTCACAAGGGTAGTGTAACTATAGAATAGTGATCAGAGTTTAGGGGTGTAGTTCGAATTGGTAGAACAGCGGTCTCCAAAACCGATGGTTGGGGGTTCGAGTCCCTCCACCCCTGCCACTCTGATTGAACAAAATAGATTTCTAGCATTGCAGCAATTCAGATGCAGTGTGTCGCGAAGGTAACACGAATGAGTGAAAAGGCAGAAAACACATCAAATCCACTAGACATGTTTAAATGGATAGTGGTAGCAGTACTGTTAGGTGGCCTTGTATATGGCTACGAAACCTATGAAGAAGTTTCTGTTTTATATCGTGCGCTAGTCGCCGTTGCGGTTGTTGTAATTGCTTTAGGTATTGCAGCTACTACCTTGAAAGGTCAAAGCTTTTTAACCTTCGCGAAAGATGCGCGCATGGAAGTACGCAAGGTCGTATGGCCATCGCGTCAAGAAGTGGTACGTATGACCTTAATTATACTGTTTGCAACTGCGGTCGTTGGTTTGATGCTGTATTTAATCGACATGGTGCTTGTTTGGGGCATTGGTTTAGTAACGGGTATCGGAGCATAAGCTATGGCAGATAAAAAATGGTACGTAGTGCAAGCCTTTTCTCAGTATGAAGGCCGCGTGAAGAAAACCCTTGAAGAATATATCAAGATGCACAACATGGAAGATTACTTTGGTGAGATTTTAGTACCTACCGAAGAAATCGTTGAAATGCGGGCCGGACAAAAACGTCGGTCAGAACGCAAATTTTTTCCAGGCTACGTGTTAGTCCAAATGGAAATGAACGAAGACTCATGGCATCTAGTAAAAAGTATTCCGCGTGTACTTGGTTTTATTGGTGGTACGTCTGATCGCCCAATGCCGATTACTCAGACTGAAGCTGATGCTATCTTAAACAGATTAGAAGAGTCGGTAGACAAACCGAAGCCGAAAACGCTTTTCGAAGCCGGCGAAGTGGTGCGCGTGACAGATGGTCCTTTTGCAGATTTCAATGGCGTAGTTGAAGAAGTTGACTACGAGAAGAGCCGCTTGAAAGTCTCTGTATTGATTTTTGGACGTTCAACTCCGGTTGAATTAGAGTTTGGTCAAGTCGAAAAAGGCTAGTTGACTGCATGCTTAAAAGACCAGCTAAGGCTGGTTTTTTTGTGCTCAAAATAAGGTTGAAATTAGATATTTATTAAGGTCACAACCTCAAAAGAGGTCGGTTCAGCAATGAGGTATTAGATCCACAACACCTAAGTCAGATTACGCGAGTGTTTAGGTGTTTATACGCCTATAAATTAAGCGTAATTACAAAAATCATGATAAAACCCCTTTAAACCATCCTTTTCGCTAAATAAGCGCTTGCTATGGAATATCAAAAAGCCTATACTTTGCGCCCTTTTTTATGGATGGGAAGCCGACGAAATAGATATTCTCTTTATCTATTAGGCGTTTAACCCGCAACTTAGAGAGCATTAAAAACATGGCAAAGAAAGTCTCTGGCTTAATCAAGCTACAGGTCAAAGCAGGCGCTGCTAATCCTTCGCCGCCCGTTGGTCCAGCACTTGGTCAACACGGTGTAAATATCATGGAATTCTGTAAAGCGTTTAACGCAAAAACAGAATCATTAGAGAAAGGTTCTCCAGTACCAGTTGTGATTACTGTGTACGAAGATCGTTCTTTTACCTTCGAAACTAAAACTCCACCTGCATCATTTTTATTATTAAAAGCTGCCGGCGTGAAGAGTGGTTCTGGTCGTCCGAATACCGAGAAAGTTGGTTCAGTGACTCGCGCGCAATTAGAAGAAATAGCGAAAGCGAAAGAACCAGATCTTACTGCAGCAAGTTTAGACGCGGCTGTTAACACGATTGCGGGTTCTGCTCGCAGCATGGGCTTAAAGGTAGAGGGCTAAGAACGTGGCTAAATTAAGCAAGCGCATGCGCGCTATCAACGAAAAAGTTGATTCAACTAAAGAATACGCATTTGAAGAAGCTGTTGCACTATTGAAAGAATTTGCGACAGTAAAATTTGCAGAGAGCATCGATGTATCAGTTAATCTTGGTATTGATGCACGTAAATCTGACCAAAACGTTCGTGGCGCAACTGTGCTTCCAAACGGCACAGGTAAAGATGTGCGTGTAGCAGTGTTTACTCAAGGCGCAAACGCTGAAGCCGCTAAAGCAGCTGGTGCAGACATCGTTGGTATGGATGACCTAGCCGAGCTAGTGAAAAAAGGCGAAATGAACTTTGACGTAGTAGTAGCTAGCCCAGACGCAATGCGTGTGGTTGGCCAATTAGGTCAAATCTTAGGCCCACGTGGCTTAATGCCTAACCCTAAAACGGGTACGGTAACGCCAGACGTAGCAACTGCTGTAAAAAATGCAAAAGCAGGTCAGGTAAGATACCGCAATGATAAAAACGGTATTATTCATGCCAGTATTGGTAAGATCGCGTTTGAACCAACTGCAATTAAAGAAAACCTTGAGTCGTTATTAGAAGCACTTAGAAAAGCTAAGCCGTCTTCAGCTAAAGGTACCTATATTTCAAAAGTAAGCCTTAGCACCACTATGGGTGCAGGTGTGACCTTAGACCAAGGGTCAATCAGTCAACCTAAAGGCTAATTCTCTGTAAAGGTTATGGGTTGGAGTCGATGCGGTTAAACGCATCAACTCCCGTCCTAGACCGCAGGTGCAGGTCAGCAGGAGAGGTAAGAGAACTCCCGCACTCAATGACCCGCTTAATTAATCGCCTGCGCAGACGGTGGTATAACTCAGACTCTCTGGGAATGTACACCGTAGAGCGGTATCAGCAGCTATTGGGTTGATATCAATCTGTAAACCCTGATGGTTTTGACAGTCACAATTGGGTGACCAAAGAGCTATCAGATTTTAAGAGGTGAAAGCAGTGGCATTAGGCTTAGTAGCTAAGAAAGAGATCGTAGCGGAGATATCCGACGTTGCTTCTCGTGCACTATCCGTTGCCGTCGCTGAATACCGTGGTATGGGAGTAGGAGAACTTACTGCTCTACGTGTTAAAGCCCGCGAGCAAGGTGTATATTTACGAGTTATTCGTAACACCTTAGCAAAACGAGCTTTAGCCGACAGTAAGTTTGCTGATATCGATCCTGCGTTAACTGGTCCGTTAATTTACGGTTTCTCTATCGATGCACCTGGTGCAGCAGCGCGTTTGTTTAAAGACTTCGCGAAGGGTAACAATAAATTAAATGTAACTGCGTTAACAATTGGTAACGGTCTAATGGGTCCTGAGAAGTTGGACGCAGTAGCATCATTACCTACCAGAGACGAAGCATTAGCACAACTACTTGCTACCTTCAAAGCACCGGTTGGCAAATTCGTTCAAACAATCAACGAAATTCCATCCAAGTTTGTACGCGTATTGGCGGCGGTCAAAGACACCAAATAATTGGCGTTTTTGGCAATTTGAATTTTTAACATTATACCCAGGAGTTTAGAGAAATGGCTCTAACAAAAGAAGATATATTGAACGCAATCGCTGAGATGCCAGTAATGGACTTAGTAGAATTGATTGAAGCAGCTGAAGAAAAATTCGGTGTGTCGGCAGCAGCAGCAGTAGCTGTAGCAGCTGGTCCAGCGGCAGCAGCAGAAGCAGCTGAAGAACAAACAGAATTCGACGTAATTCTTACTTCTTTCGGCGCTAACAAAGTTGCTGTAATCAAAGCTGTACGTGCAGCTACTGGTCTTGGCTTGAAAGAAGCTAAAGACGTGGTAGAGTCTGCACCTAAAGCGATTAAAGAAGGCGTTGCTAAAGCAGAAGCAGACGAACTGAAGAAGACGCTTGAAGAAGCTGGCGCTGAAGTTGAAGTTAAGTAATTAGTATTAATTATTTAGCTGGCCTTTATTAGGCTTAGGCTGATGGTTTTTAACCATCAGCCTTTTTGCGCTATATCAATTATAAAATTTCACCCTTTATTTATAATTGAAAAAAGTGCGGGGAATGTGCATAAGTTTATGATTTCCTTACAGCATTATCGGCTGTTATGGTTTATTCTTAAGCAAAGTCCCTAAAAGGGTACTGGAAGTTTGTTACACAAAATGTAGTGGTGTAGCAGGTTGGGTCTAAAATCAGTCGGCTGAGGAACCCATGGTTTACTCTTATAGTGAAAAGAAACGTATCCGTAAGGATTTTGGCAAGCGCCCTCAGGTATTGGAAATTCCATACCTTCTATCAATACAACTAGATTCATTTAAGAAATTTATTGAACTCGATGTGGAAGGCCAGTATGGCTTAGAGTCTGCATTCCGTTCAGTGTTTCCAATAAAGAGTTATTCTGGTAATTCTGAACTTCAGTACGTGTCTTACCGGTTAGGTGAGCCAGTATTTGACGTTAAAGAATGTCAGATCCGTGGTGTTACATACTCAGCACCGCTGCGTGTGAAATTGCGGCTCGTATTGTTTGATAAAGAAGCAGCCCCTGGTACCGTAAAGGATATCAAAGAACAAGAAGTGTACATGGGTGAAATTCCCCTAATGACACAAAATGGGACCTTCGTTATAAATGGTACTGAGCGTGTTATCGTATCTCAGTTACACCGTTCTCCTGGTGTTTTCTTCGATCACGATAAAGGCAAAACACATAGCTCAGGCAAAGTATTGTATAACGCTCGGGTTATTCCTTACCGTGGTTCATGGTTAGACTTTGAGTTTGATCCTAAAGATAACTTATTTGTGCGGATTGACCGTCGCAGAAAGTTGCCTGCAACTATTATATTGCGAGCGCTTGAAATGGGTACCGAAGAAATCCTCGATTTCTTCTTCGAAAAAGTATCTGTTCGCATCCACGAAGAAAACTTCATGATGGAAGTTGTGCCTGACCGTTTACGCGGTGAAACAGCACAATTCGACATCCTTGATAAAAAGGGTGAAGTCATCGTAGAAGAAGGTCGCAGAATATCTGCGCGTCATACTCGTGCGCTCGAAAAAGCAAAAGTAAAAGAGTTACCGGTGCCGGCAGAGTACTTGCTCGGTAAAGTAATTGCCTCTACTTATGTCAATGAAGAGACCGGCGAAGTCATTACAAATGCGAATGACGAGATCACGCTAGAAATTCTAGAAGGTTTGAAAGTTGCTGGAATCAATGAATTCAATACCCTTTATATTAACGAACTCGATCATGGCTCGTATATCTCTGATACCATTCGCGTGGATCCAACTAGCAATCGTTTAGAAGCGCTCGTTGAAATTTACCGTATGATGCGTCCGGGTGAACCACCCACGAAAGATGCCGCAGAAAACTTATTCGATAACTTATTCTTTTCAGAGGACCGCTATGATCTGTCAGCGGTTGGCCGAATGAAGTTTAATCGTCGTTTAGGTCGCGAAATCTCTACTGGCGCTGGTACCTTAGACAAAGACGATATCGTTTCAGTTATGCAGCAACTTATTACCATCCGTGATGGTAAAGATGAAGTTGATGACATCGATCACCTTGGTAACCGCCGTATTCGTTCGGTAGGTGAGATGGCTGAAAACCAGTTTAGAGTTGGTTTAGTCCGTGTCGAACGAGCCGTTAAGGAGCGTTTGAGCTTAGGCGATTTAGACAACGTCATGCCACAAGACTTAATTAACGCGAAGCCGATTTCGGCTGCGGTTAAAGAATTCTTTGGTTCAAGCCAACTATCTCAGTTTATGGATCAAAACAACCCGCTATCAGAAGTCACGCACAAGCGTCGTATTTCTGCATTAGGCCCAGGTGGTTTGACTCGTGAACGTGCAGGCTTTGAAGTACGAGATGTGCATCCGACTCATTACGGTCGTGTATGCCCAATCGAAACGCCAGAGGGTCCAAACATTGGTTTGATCAACTCATTGGCTAGTTTTGCACGTACTAATGATTTTGGTTTCTTAGAAACCCCATATCGTAAAATTGTAAACGGTGTCGTTACTGACGATATCGAATATTTATCTGCTATTGAAGAAGGTCAGTATGCGATTGCACAAGCAAACGTGCTGCTCGATAAAAACAATGGCTTAGTAGAAGACTTGATTCCATGTCGTCTGCGCGGTGAAACTACATTGGTTCAGCGCGAAGACATCACGTTCATGGATGTTTCACCCCAGCAAATCGTTTCCATTGCCGCGAGTATCATCCCGTTCCTAGAACACGATGATGCAAACCGTGCATTGATGGGCTCGAACATGCAACGTCAAGCCGTTCCAACTTTGCGTGCTGATAAGCCGCTAGTGGGTACGGGTATGGAGAAGATTGTTGCAGTCGACTCTGGCGTAACGGTTGTCGCTAAACGTGGTGGTTCAGTCGACTATGTTGACGCAAGCCGCATCGTGGTGAAAGTAAATGATAATGAAATGACACCAGGCGAAGCCGGTATCGACATTTATAATCTTACTAAGTATACCCGTTCAAACCAAAATACTTGTATTAACCAACGTCCAACTTGTAACGTCGGTGAACCAGTAGTAGCAGGAGACGTGCTGGCCGACGGTCCGTCAACTGATATGGGTGAACTTGCACTTGGTCAGAATATGCGTATCGCGTTCATGCCTTGGAATGGTTATAACTTCGAGGATTCAATCCTTATTTCTGAGCGCGTTGCTCAAGAAGATCGCTTTACTACTATACACATTCAAGAATTAAGCTGTATCGCTCGCGATACTAAGCTTGGTCCTGAAGAAATCAGTTCTGATATTCCAAATGTGGGTGAATCTGCCCTTGGTAAGTTGGATGAATCTGGTGTTGTGTATATTGGCGCTGAAGTAAAAGGCGGCGATATTTTAGTAGGCAAGGTAACGCCAAAAGGTGAGACCCAGCTTACGCCAGAAGAAAAACTATTAAGAGCCATATTCGGTGAGAAAGCGTCTGACGTTAAAGACACCTCTTTACGTGTACCAAACAGCGTAACGGGTACGGTTATCGACGTTCAGGTATTTACTCGAGATGGCGTAGAGAAAGACAAGCGTGCTGTAGAAATTGAAGAAATGCAGTTGCGTCAGGTTAAGAAAGATTTAGGTGATGAATTTGGTATTTTGGCTGACGGCATCTTTGCTCGTGCGCATACCTTGTTGCTTAAGTCAGGTATTGACCAAGCAAAACTTGACAGTATGCCACGTGAAAAATGGTTTGATATTCCGCTGAAAGACGATGATGCGCAGACGGAGCTAGACCAAGCCGCTGAGCAGCACTCTGAAATCAAAAACGACTTTGATAAGAAATTTGAAACCAAGCGTCGCAAAATCACCCAAGGTGATGACTTAGCGCCTGGCGTATTGAAAATTGTTAAGGTTTATCTAGCGGTTAAACGTAGTATCCAGCCCGGTGATAAAATGGCCGGCCGCCATGGCAACAAAGGTGTTATCTCTGCAATTCAACCTGTAGAAGACATGCCTTATGATGCTGACGGCACGCCAGTTGATATCGTGTTGAACCCATTAGGCGTTCCATCACGAATGAACATCGGTCAGATACTTGAAACGCATTTAGGTATGGCTGCTCACGGTCTTGGTGTGAAAATTGACCGTATGGTCAAAGAGCAACAAGAAGTGGCTAAGCTTCGTAGCTTCTTAAAAGAAGTGTACAACCTAGGCGAGTCACATCAGAAAGTAGACTTAGATAGCTTTACTGACGATGAAATCAAACGTCTTGCTGAAAATCTTCGTAAAGGTGTCCCCATTGCTACACCAGTATTTGATGGCGCCCGTGAAGAAGAAATTAAGCAAATGTTAAAATTGGCTGACATTCCAGAGTCAGGTCAAATTACCTTGTTTGATGGTCGTACTGGCCGTGCATTTGAGCGTCCTGTAACTGTTGGTTATATGTACATGCTCAAACTCAACCACTTAGTGGATGACAAAATGCACGCACGTTCGACAGGCTCTTATAGCTTGGTTACACAGCAACCGCTAGGTGGTAAAGCACAATTTGGTGGTCAGCGCTTCGGAGAGATGGAAGTGTGGGCACTAGAAGCTTATGGTGCTGCATATACCTTGCAAGAGATGCTTACTGTGAAATCAGACGACGTTAACGGCCGTACTAAGATGTATAAAAACATCGTAGACGGCGACCATAGAATGGAGCCTGGCATGCCAGAATCGTTCAACGTGTTGTTGAAAGAAATCCGTTCGTTGGGTATTAACATCGAACTTGAAGAACAGACAAATAATCGTTAGAGCAAAATGACAGCTTGGCCCAGCGCGCTCTATTAAAGCCGCTGGGCTGTTTCCAGACTCTGTCGGGAGAGATATGTGAAAGACTTATTAAAGTTTATTAAACAACAAAACAAGACTGAAGAATTTGATAACATCAAAATCGGTCTTGCATCGCCAGATATGATCCGATCGTGGTCATTCGGTGAGGTGAAAAAGCCTGAAACTATTAACTACCGTACGTTCAAGCCTGAGCGTGATGGTCTTTTTTGTGCGCGCATATTCGGCCCAGTAAAAGATTACGAATGTCTTTGTGGTAAGTATAAGCGCTTAAAGCATCGCGGTGTTATTTGCGAAAAATGTGGCGTTGAAGTTACCCTTACTAAGGTGCGCCGTGAGCGTATGGGTCACATTGACCTAGCAAGCCCAGTTGCCCACATTTGGTTCCTAAAATCACTTCCGTCTCGCATTGGTCTAATGCTCGATATGACGCTTCGTGATATTGAACGTGTACTTTATTTTGAATCATATGTTGTAACTGAACCTGGTATGACAGAGCTTTTGCAAGGTCAGCTTCTAAATGAAGAAGAATACCTTGATTCACTAGAAGAGCACGGTGATGATTTTGAAGCGAAAATGGGTGCAGAAGCAGTATTTGAACTACTTAAAGACCTTAATGTTGAGTCTGACGTAGCGTCAATGCGTGAAGAGTTGCCAAGCGTAACCTCTGAAACCAAGCGTAAGAAAATTACCAAACGTCTAAAATTATTAGAGTCGTTCCAGCAGTCTGGTAACAAGCCAGAGTGGATGATTTTAACCGTTTTACCGGTATTGCCGCCAGAGTTACGCCCTTTAGTACCCCTAGACGGTGGACGTTTTGCAACTTCAGATCTAAATGATTTGTACCGCCGAGTAATCAACCGTAATAACCGTTTGAAGCGTTTATTAGACCTTGCTGCGCCAGATATTATCGTACGTAACGAAAAACGTATGCTGCAAGAAGCAGTTGATGCCTTGCTTGATAATGGCCGTCGCGGTCGCGCAATCACCGGCTCTAACAAACGTCCTCTCAAATCACTTGCCGATATGATCAAAGGTAAGCAAGGTCGTTTCCGTCAAAACTTACTAGGTAAGCGTGTTGATTACTCAGGCCGCTCAGTAATTACTGTTGGTCCTACTTTACGCTTGCATCAATGTGGTCTGCCGAAAAAAATGGCACTTGAGTTATTCAAGCCATTCATTTACGGAAAGTTAGAAGCCCGTGGTCTTGCCACTACTATTAAAGCGGCTAAGAAATTAGTTGAGCGTGAAGCACCGGAAGTATGGGACGTTCTCGACGAAGTTATTCGTGAACATCCAGTGTTACTTAACCGTGCACCTACGCTTCACAGACTGGGTATACAAGCGTTTGAACCAACCCTAATTGAAGGTAAAGCTATTCAATTACACCCATTAGTATGTGCGGCCTACAACGCCGACTTCGATGGTGACCAAATGGCGGTTCACGTACCATTAACCATCGAAGCCCAGCTTGAAGCTCGCGCATTGATGATGTCTACCAATAACATCTTATCACCGGCTAACGGCGAACCTATTATTGTTCCTTCACAGGATGTTGTATTAGGTTTGTACTATCTCACTCGTGACCGCGTAAACGGTAAAGGCGAAGGCATGGTATTTACCAGCCCGCACGAAGCCGAAAAAGCATATCGCACCGATACTGCTGAATTACACGCACGCGTGAAAGTTCGTATTACAGAATACGATGTTGATGCCGACGGCAACAAACACGAAAAAAGGTCAATCATTGATACAACGGTTGGTCGTGCGATTTTCTCTTTGATTTTACCGAAAGGCTTACCTTTTGAAATCATCAACCAAGCGATGGGTAAAAAGCAAATCTCTAAATTGCTTAACGAATGCTACCGTACGCTTGGCTTGAAAGACACCGTAATTGCAGCCGACCAAATCATGTATTCTGGCTTTCATTATGCGATGATCGCTGGTGCTTCAGTTGGTATCGACGACATGGTTATTCCTGATGCGAAGAAAGAGCTTATCGACGCAGCAGAAGCCGAAGTTATTGAAATCCAAGAACAGTTTAACTCTGGTTTAGTTACCGCGGGTGAACGCTACAACAAAGTAATCGATATTTGGTCTCGCGCCAACGATGAAGTAGCTAACGCGATGATGGACAACTTGAAGACCGAAAAAGTGATGAATAGACACGGCGAGATGGAAGAGCAGAAATCTTTCAACTCGGTATACATGATGGCCGATTCAGGCGCTCGTGGTAGCCCCGCTCAGATTCGTCAGCTTGCAGGTATGCGTGGCTTGATGGCTAAACCAGATGGTTCAATCATCGAAACTCCCATTACTGCAAACTTCCGTGAAGGTTTGAACGTACTTCAGTACTTCATCTCGACTCACGGTGCTCGTAAAGGTTTGGCCGATACCGCACTTAAAACAGCTAACTCGGGTTACTTGACTCGACGTTTGGTTGATGTCGCACAAGATTTGGTTATTACCAATGTTGATTGTGGCACATTCGAAGGTGTGAAAATGACGCCGTTAATCGAAGGTGGTGACGTAGTTGAGCCATTGCGTGAGCGTGTTCTAGGTCGTGTTGTCGCAGTTGACGTTATTAAACCAGGCACTAAAGACGAAGTGTTAGTAGAACGTAATGTACTGTTAGATGAGCAGCTAGTAGATATGCTAGAAGCCAACTCAGTAGACGTTGTAATGGTTCGTTCTGTTATCACCTGTGATAACGACCATGGTGTATGTGCACAATGTTACGGTCGTGACCTTGCACGCGGTCACATGGTTGGATCAGGTGAAGCGGTAGGTGTTATTGCAGCACAATCTATCGGTGAGCCAGGTACACAGCTTACCATGCGTACGTTCCACATCGGTGGTGCAGCATCAAGAGCATCTGCTGAAAACAGCGTTCAAGTAAAAACAGGCGGTACGCTTAAATTACATAACGCGAAGCACGTTCGTAACTCAGATGGCAAACTGGTTATCGTTTCTCGCTCAACAGAATTGACAGTTATTGACGGTCAAGGACGTGAAAAAGAACGTTATAAAGTGCCATATGGCGCGACGTTATCAGTAGATAATGGTGCTGAAATTGCGGCTAATGAACTCGTCGCAACTTGGGACCCGCATAGTCACCCAATCGTGACAGAGCGCGCATCTAAAATTACCTTTGCTGATATCGATGATACAAACACTGAAATGCAGCAAGATGAGCTTACCGGCTTAACGCGTATCGTAGTGAAAGACTTAACTAAGGCAAATGCAAAAGAGCCTAAGCTAATTCTTGAAAGTGAAAACGGTACATTGCAAGAGATTCGTTTACCTAGCTTTACTACCATTGAAGCCACTGATGGCAAGATGGCGGTTGAAGGTGATGTATTAGCGCGTATCCCGCAAGAGAGTTCAAAAACTCGCGACATTACTGGTGGTCTTCCACGTGTTGCCGATTTGTTCGAAGCGCGTAAGCCAAAAGAGCCAGCAATATTAGCGGAAATCTCAGGTGTGATTGGCTTTGGTAAAGAAACCAAAGGTAAGAAACGTCTTACGATTATGCCAAAAGACAACGATGCTGCTCGCTTAGTGGACCTTAATGCTAACGGTGCATACGAAGAGATGATTCCAAAATGGCGTCAACTTAACGTGTTTGAAGGTGAAAGTGTTGAGAAAGGTGAAGTTGTATCTGACGGACCTGAGTCTCCACATGACATCTTGCGTTTACGCGGTGTAAGTGCAGTTTCTAACTACATCGTAAACGAAGTACAAGAAGTATATCGTTTACAAGGTGTAAAAATTAACGATAAGCACATCGAAGTCGTTATACGCCAAATGCTACGTAAGTGTATGATCAGCAATGCTGGTGATACTCGCTTCTTAGAAGGCGAGCAGGTTGAAGTTTCTGCAGTGAAAATTGCAAACCGCGAAATGGAAAAACAAGGCAAGATACCCGCATCTTATGAAATACAGCTCTTAGGTATTACAAAAGCTTCGCTTTCTACTGAGTCGTTTATTTCGGCTGCGTCATTCCAAGAAACTACACGTGTACTTACTGAAGCTGCAGTGCAAGGGAAAGAAGATGATTTACGCGGACTCAAAGAGAACGTAATTGTAGGTCGCTTAATCCCAGCAGGTACAGGTTTTGCGTATCATCAGCAACGGGCTGAACGTAAAAATCTTGCCCTGCATCAAGAGCTTTCAGTATCTGCTGACCAAGCACAGGCTCAGCTTGCTGAAGCCTTGAATGCTGGCGGTGATTCTGAGGACGACGAATAGTCGTTTGTTAGACCAGTCTGATTGTGTACTAGGCCAAGTGCTTACTCGCTTTAAAGTAAAGTAAGTACTTGGACTGGCTTGACAAGTTAGGCATTGATCTATAACATTCCGCGACCCTAATTTTGGGATATCCCTTATGTGTCGCGGTTTTTTTATAGGCCAACATAGCGCCTTTGTCAGTCAACGCACAAACGGATTTAATAGTAAGTTGTTGAATATTAACTTGGTATATCAACAGTTTACATACGCACCCGAGCATTCATGAGAATAGCATCGGGTTTTATAGTTTTAATCAGGAGCTAGTTAATGGCAACAGTTAACCAGTTAGTGCGTAAGCCCCGTAAGAAGCCGGTCGAGAAATCGAACGTTGCTGCCTTACAAGCTTGCCCACAACGCCGTGGTGTATGTACTCGCGTATATACTACCACTCCAAAGAAGCCGAACTCTGCGTTACGTAAAGTATGTCGTGTTCGCTTGACCAACGGTTTCGAAGTTTCTTCGTACATCGGCGGTGAAGGTCATAACCTTCAAGAGCACAGTGTTGTGCTTATTCGTGGTGGTCGTGTTAAAGATTTACCAGGTGTTCGTTATCACACAGTTCGTGGAACATTAGATTGTTCTGGTGTGAGCGATCGTAGACAAGCCCGTTCTAAGTACGGCGCGAAAAGGCCTAAGTCTTAACGGTTCTCCGTTAGTAAGGCCAAACTATTAATTTAGAGTTTTGGGAAACCCCTGAATTCCACGGAGAATTAAGATGCCAAGAAGAAGAGTCGTAGGTCAACGTAAAATCCTACCCGATCCTAAGTTCGGATCAGAGTTACTTGCAAAATTCATGAACGTTGTCATGTTAGACGGCAAGAAGTCCACCGCTGAAAAAATCGTTTACGGTGCCCTTGAAATTGTTGCTGAAAAAACCGGCAAACCACACCTAGAAGTATTTGAAGATGCTTTAGACAACATCCGTCCTACCGTTGAGGTTAAATCTCGTCGTGTGGGTGGTTCTACTTACCAAGTACCAGTAGAAGTTCGTCCAATTCGTCGTAATGCATTAGGTATGCGTTGGATGGTAGATGCGGCACGTAAACGTGGTGAAAAATCCATGGCGCAAAGACTTGCAGCTGAAATGATTGACGCTCAAGACAATAAAGGTAGTGCAGTGAAAAAACGTGAAGACGTTCACCGCATGGCTGAAGCTAACAAAGCGTTTGCTCATTATCGCTGGTAGGCTTCTGACTTTACGTCATATATATCCAACAGTCTGTCTGTAAAAGACAGACTGTTTTTCCATTAAAAAGCAATAAAAGAGACATTAATGCCACGCCAAACGCCCATACAACGCTATCGTAACATTGGTATTGTTGCGCACGTAGATGCAGGCAAAACCACCACGACTGAGCGTGTATTGTTTTACACGGGTATCTCACACAAGATTGGTGAAGTGCACGATGGTGCGGCAACGATGGATTGGATGGAGCAAGAGCAGGAAAGAGGGATCACTATTACCTCTGCTGCGACCACCTGCTTTTGGCAGGGAATGGAAAAGCAGTTTGAAGAACATCGCATCAATATTATTGATACTCCAGGGCACGTTGACTTTACTATTGAAGTTGAGCGGTCGCTGAGAGTCTTGGATGGTGCGGTTGTTGTGTTTTGTGGCTCTTCTGGTGTTGAGCCGCAATCAGAGACAGTTTGGCGTCAAGCCGATAAGTATGAAGTTCCGCGCATTGTGTTTGTGAATAAAATGGACCGGGCCGGAGCAGATTTTGAAAGAGTGGTAGGGCAAATTCGTAAGCGTTTGGGCGCCACATGTGTACCGATTCAAATTAATGTAGGCAGTGAAGAAAACTTTACTGGCGTAATTGATTTGATAAAAATGAAATATATTAACTGGAATGAAGACGACAAGGGCTTGACCTTTGTGTACGAGAACATTCCTGCTGATCAGCAAGCTCGCGCAGAAAAATATCGTACGGATATGATTGAAGCGGCTGCTGAGGCAAACGACGAGCTTATGGAAAAGTACCTTGGTGGAGAAGAGTTTTCTGAGGCTGAGATTAAACAAGGTTTACGTCAACGCACGCTAAACAACGAACTTGTGTTAGCTACGTGTGGAAGCGCATTTAAAAACAAAGGCGTACAGGCGGTGCTTGACGCCGTGGTCGATTATTTACCGTCGCCTACTGAAGTAAAAGCCATCACGGGTATACTCGATGATGGTAAAGAAACACCTGCTGAGCGCCATTCTGATGATGATGAACCGTTTTCGGCACTTGCGTTTAAGATTGCGACTGACCCATTTGTTGGTACATTAACGTTTTTCCGTTGTTATTCGGGTGTTGTAAAAACTGGGGATGCGGTTTATAACCCGATTAAAGGCAAAAAAGAACGTATTGGTCGCATGGTGCAAATGCACGCAAATGATCGAGCAGAGTTAAAAGAGGTTCGCGCTGGAGACATCGCTGCAGCGATTGGACTAAAAGATGTCACCACGGGTGAGACCCTTTGTGATGTGAACAATGTGATCACCTTAGAGCGAATGGATTTTCCGGATCCCGTGATATCTATTGCGGTAGAGCCAAAATCACAAGCCGATCAAGAGAAAATGGGCATTGCATTAAGTAAACTTGCAGCAGAAGACCCATCGTTCAGAGTAAAAACTGACGAAGAAACGGGTCAAATAATCATTTCAGGAATGGGTGAACTGCATTTAGATATTATCGTTGAACGCATGAAGCGCGAATTTAGCGTATCGTGTAAAGTTGGTAAACCACAGGTCGCTTACCGAGAGACTATACGTAAGTCGGTAGAAGTGGAAGGTAAGTTCATTCGACAGTCTGGCGGTAAAGGTCAGTTTGGTCATGTATGGCTTAAGCTTGAACCACTTCCAGAAGGCGGTGGTTATGAATTTGTTGACAATATTGTGGGTGGCTCAGTACCTAAAGAGTTTATTCCTGCAGTGGACAAAGGCATACAAGAACAGTTACAAAACGGCGTGGTAGCAGGTTACCCTGTACTCGATATTAAGGTAACCTTGTACGATGGTTCGTATCATGATGTTGACTCCTCTGAAATGGCGTTTAAAATTGCTGCTTCAATGGGATTCAAAAATGGAGCGGTTGAGGCTTCTCCAGTGTTGCTTGAGCCTATGATGAAGGTTGAAGTAACCACTCCCGAAGATTGGATGGGTGACGTAGTAGGTGACTTAAATCGTCGTCGGGGTATTATAGAAGGCATGGAAGAAGGCGTTGCAGGCATAAAGATTGTGCGTGCTAAAGTGCCACTTTCTGAGATGTTTGGCTATGCCACCGATTTGCGTTCAGCAACGCAAGGACGTGCGTCATACTCAATGGAATTTCACAACTATGCGGAAGCACCCAACAATGTCATAAAAGCCATTGTTGAGTCACGCATGTAGTTAATATTTTTGATTCGGTCCGGTCTAATGTTGGAACGGGCGTTAAACTTAGGAAATAAAAGCAATGGCAAAGGCAAAGTTTGAACGTACGAAACCGCACGTCAACGTTGGTACAATCGGTCACGTCGATCACGGTAAAACGACGCTAACAGCA
>NZ_JBGIYY010000059.1:0-473 GCF_041380235.1 Glaciecola sp. SC05 | reverse complement strand
TATACGTCATGAAAGTTATTGCTTGCCTTCTTCTCTTTGTGGTCGTTTCATACTCATATGGAGCAGAGTTTCGCGTAAAAGATGTTTTAGGTGTTCATTCAATTCTTAATGAAGAGCATACGTTTGTTGGCTATTTGTATGAGCCATCAGTTGATTTGGATAAAGAGGAAGCAAAACATCCCATCATTCCTTTGTTTTTATATGAAACTGAGGACGATTCAAAGACTGCACGAAGCGGCAAAATATTGATAGACGTCCTGACGGAATATTGCTCGGAAAGCAGATGTAATCAATTGGAAGGCAAAAGAGTCAAGATAACAGGAACAATTCGCAAGCTTGATAATTGGTATTCACATGATCATGCTCTGACCGATATTAAAAAAATTGAGTTGGAGACGGAGCAGTGACGTATAACAAAAATTTTGAAGGCGGATGTTCCGGAAAAGCACCGGCCCACCGCTTAAAATGGTGTT
>NZ_JBGIYY010000058.1:0-494 GCF_041380235.1 Glaciecola sp. SC05 | reverse complement strand
ACTGCTGCCTCCCGTAGGAGTCTGGACCGTGTCTCAGTTCCAGTGTGGCTGATCTTCCTCTCAGAACAGCTAGAGATCGTCGCCTTGGTGAGCCTTTACCTCACCAACTAGCTAATCTCACCTGGGCCTCTCTTTGCGCGCGAGCCTAAGCCCCCTTTCACCCGTAGGTCGTATGCGGTATTAGCCATCGTTTCCAATGGTTATCCCCCTCGCAAAGGCAAGTTCCCAGGCATTACTCACCCGTCCGCCACTCGTCATCATCTAGCAAGCTAGACATGTTACCGTTCGACTTGCATGTGTTAGGCCTGCCGCCAGCGTTCAATCTGAGCCATGATCAAACTCTTCAATTAAATACTATCGAATTACAAATAAATTTTGTCGTAGACACTCTTAATGAGTGCCCACACAGATTGTCTTGTTATAAATTGTTAAAGAACGTTGTGAAGCACAAGTGCTTCACTGCTTGGGAGTTGCCTCTCAAGCGGGATGCGAAT
>NZ_JBGIYY010000057.1:0-566 GCF_041380235.1 Glaciecola sp. SC05 | reverse complement strand
TATCTAATCGGCATCTGCAAGCACAAAGCCATACAATTTACCGCGCCGTGTATCAGCAGTTTGTAGGTCATGTTCGAAGGCCTGTTGTTTTAATTGATTGGTCAGATTTAGATACGCATAAAGGATGTTTTTTATTAAGAGCATCCGTCGCATTTAATGGCCGTGGCATTGCCATTTACCAAGAAGTCCATGGTGCCAATACAAAAGAGAAACGCAGTACTCACCGAGATTTTTTAACCAAGCTAAGCGACATCATCAACAAGGATACTACCCCTATCATCGTGACCGATGCGGGTTATAAAACTACCTGGCTCAGACAGGTTATCGCATTAGGTTGGGACTATGTAGGCAGAGTTCGAAAGCCCATGATGTATGCGGATAAAGCGGCGCAATGGCAACATATTAGCGAGCTATATAAGCAAGCCACGACAAGACCTAAAGGTTTTAGTAGCAGCATTTGCCGCAACCAGCCTTTGGCATGTAATTTAGTGCTCTATAAGAGCAAAAACAAGGGCAGACACAGCCTGACGCAACACAATAAACCCAGACAATCAAAGCGCTCTAAG
>NZ_JBGIYY010000056.1:0-579 GCF_041380235.1 Glaciecola sp. SC05 | reverse complement strand
CCGATTGAAAATCCAGAATATGTTACTCACAGCAAAGACTTTTTTGCAGAGCTTGGTTTTGACGATAGCCTAGCGACCTCAGAAGATTTTGTGGCGCTATTTAGCGGTGATACTTCAAAAGTACCCTCGACTATGCGCGATATTGGCTGGGCAACTGGCTACGCGCTATCTATTTTTGGCACCGAATATATTCAACAATGTCCCTTTCAAACCGGCAACGGCTATGGCGATGGCCGTGCGGTTTCAGTACTTGAGGCTGTTATAAAAGGTAAACGCTGGGAGATGCAACTAAAAGGCGGCGGACGCACACCCTATTGCCGCGGTGCGGATGGCAGAGCGGTATTGCGCTCAAGTATTCGAGAATTCCTAGGTCAAGAATATATGCATTCTCTTGGCGTCCCCACCTCGCGCTCACTGAGTTTATATGTGTCTACCACACACGGCGTCAATCGTCCTTGGTATTCACCCGGCACACATTCTCAAGACCCTAACATCATGAGCCTAGAGCCCATCGCGATTTCAACACGGGTAGCGCCCTCTTTTTTGCGAGTAGGACAACTAGAGCTGTTTGCTAGGCGC
>NZ_JBGIYY010000055.1:0-615 GCF_041380235.1 Glaciecola sp. SC05 | reverse complement strand
GAATAACGGCCATTTAGCTTTTGACAAACTAATTACCTAAAACCAGTTATTCAGGTGAGTATTTCACTTCAAATTGGTCTGTTAGATTCCCAAGGCGTTTGTCCAATGTCCATAGCTTGGCATCACGCGTCAATAGTACAGAGCAAAGGAGAGCAATGTCTATATATCCACAACCTTTTCCGTATAGTTGATGTTGCTCAATCATCGTTAGCACTTCAGTCTGGTTCGCAATAGTTGATGTAGCAAGCAAAGACATATCGCTAAGTGTTCTGGCCCTTGGAGAAGGGGGAGTTCCGCAAGCAATTTCAGCTATTATCAGTGGGTGACACAGGACGGCGTCTTTTGTTAATAATTCAATTAAGAAATCTTCTGAATACTTAAAATGAGAAACCCAAACAGAAGTATCTACCAAAACCATGTTATTCAGTGCCACGACGAGGGATATCCTGCATGTCTGGTGATTGAGCGCCTAGTGCGGCTAACCTTTTTGCTGACTGAACTCGAACGAAAGTTCTGATTGCTTCTCTAATAATTTCAGACTTTTCAATACCAGGTTCGCAAAGCTGGATAGCTTTATCAAACAACTCATCGTCTATTGAAACCGTAGTTCTCATA
>NZ_JBGIYY010000054.1:0-755 GCF_041380235.1 Glaciecola sp. SC05 | reverse complement strand
CAAACTCGCAGCCCCGCAGGTGCTATCCAGTGGATCCCAACCGATGAGTCTTTGCATAAAATTGTGCCAGATGCGCACGTGGAAGGTAAGTTTAATCCACCGGTAATGACCACCGCTGATTTGGCGCTTAAGTTTGACCCAGAGTATCGTAAAATAGCTGAGCGTTTCTTAGCTGACCCTGAAGAGTATCGTTTAGCCTTTGCAAAGGCATGGTATAAGTTGACTCACAGAGATATGGGACCACCTAGAAACTTCTTAGGTAACGATGTACCCGCAGATATTCATATTTGGCAAGATCCTATTGACCAAAGCAGTGAGTCAAGCATCAATGCTAGCGATGTTGCTATGCTGAAAGACAAGATCCTAAGCACGGATTTAACAGTGTCTGAATTGGTCAGAGTGGCTTGGGCGTCTGCAGCTAGCTATCGTAATACCGATATGCGCGGTGGTGCAAACGGTGGACGTATTGCTTTGATGCCTCAAGCTCAGTGGGCGGTGAACAATCCTGACGAAGTCGCGAAAGTGATAAATGTGTTAAAAGACATTCAGCAAGACATCAACTCAGGCCCACGCAAGGTATCACTAGCCGATTTAGTCGTTTTAGCCGGTGCAGCAGCGATTGAAAAAGCCGCTAAAGATGGCGGATACGACATTACGGTGCCGTTTACGCCAGGCCGTGGTGACGCAACGCAGGCACAAACCGATGTTAACTCGTTCAGTTTGCTAGAGCTTAGCGCCGACGGTTTTAGAAATTA
>NZ_JBGIYY010000053.1:0-791 GCF_041380235.1 Glaciecola sp. SC05 | reverse complement strand
ATCACAAAGCCTAACAACATCTAACACCGAGCTCTGAAAATATAAACGATGCTCACTTTGACTATTGTCGACGTCCATCACAATGTTTGCTTGCATCAGATTGCTGGTTGAAAAGGCGATCCGCAAACGGCGTTTGATCTCAGGTTTTACGAGCTCTGTGTATGCTTTAACGCGCTGAAATACCGCTTGTTCGGTAATATAATTGACGCCATTTGCATCCATTTCTTTAATACACTCTGACATGATTTTGCGGTGCTCGAGAATGACGCTCAGCGTCTCAACCGTGCCAAGTTGCTTTAGCTCGCTCTGGCTGTAGTTATAGCTATGCAGGTTTGCCGACATTTTATCTTTACCCTAACTTAATCATCATTGCCCTCTCCCTTCATAGCAGCTCGGCTTGTTCGCTACGGTCGAGTGAGGTGAAGGTTTCAGCCCCTTTCCAATACACACGATTTCGTTCTGCATGGTAAGGCAAGGCCGTCGTTAGAGCATCCATGACATGGCGGCGCCCTATTTTTGCCTGTAGCTCTGGGCTAGTGGAATGGGTGCCAGCGGCCATCAGTTTAAAACCAGATTCTGCGAGATCATTTAGCCACCAATCAAATTGACCAATATCGATATTGGCAATCTCATCGTGCACTATAGGTAGCGATGTGTCGCAGTTGTGAGCAATCAAGCGTTTTAGAAGCAGCTGCACTAGCTTAATTTTAATTAGCGCATTGGTGGAGTTGCTCTGCTTTTTATCTTCTCGACCTCGCTTGTTTTTTAATTGCACACGTGGCTCAAAAGAC
>NZ_JBGIYY010000052.1:0-801 GCF_041380235.1 Glaciecola sp. SC05 | reverse complement strand
TTGATCTGATCACCAGATGCCATGAATGTTCAAACTATTATGAAACTATTATGAAACTATTTTGCAACTCGAAATTTCGTGGGGATACGTCAGACACTGCCCCCCTTTTCCAGACAGGTTGATGAGCTTATGAGGGCTTACGTTCGTCTAAGATAGGGACGAGCAATTGAGCGCCGCTTGCAATCGCAATGATGCTAACATCGTGTCCGTTTTCATGCTCGTTGAGCTCATAAATCACGCGATAACTGTACACGATTTTTTCACGGATAGTGGGGTTTTGTAGCTCGGGTACCATACGACCATAGTGAGGATGATTAAAGGCATGTTCAGCCGCTTCAATCAGCGCATCGCCGACGATTTCAGCGTACTGAGGGGAGTCTTTTAAGATGAAGTCAGTAATCGCATCTAAGTCGTCAAAGGCCTCTTGAGACCAATGCAGTTTACCGATTATTTCTGCCATTTTTTCGCGATTCTGTCTCTCACTTCGTCTTGCGTGAGAGTAGCACCGTTTTTAACCGCTTCTTGGCCTCGCTTGATTTTTTCAAGCACATAAAGCCGGTAATGTAAGTCTTCGATATCGCATTCATCAGGCATATTATTTAGTATGTGCTGGACTTCCGATTTGGCCACGTTCATTGTCGTCATCCCGTTCGTTTTTTGATTCATAGTGACAGTATACCTTGCCCGTAGATGAGTGGATACAGTTTCATGGTTCAGGTCTCTGGGGCACCATAGTTTGAACGGTAGGTGTAACGCTCAGGACAGTCGACCACTAAGTAACCGTAGCCCAAACCCCGTCTA
>NZ_JBGIYY010000051.1:0-856 GCF_041380235.1 Glaciecola sp. SC05 | reverse complement strand
GAGTATAAGACGGATAAAAGCTATTTACTATCCCCTGTGACAGCTGTCTTTTTGACCAGATTGGTTTGTTGAAATATCGAATTATGGAAGTGTTGTATGGCGTGTTAGTTTCCAACTTCATGGGTAGATAGGGCCTTGGTACAGGAAATGGATAATTAAAGCGCAAATGGCCTCACCATTTACTAGCGTTTTTCTTTACTCTTGAAGCAGTAAATGGAGCCTAGGCCCCAAAATTGAAGTCACGTTGAACAGTGAAATCGTTTCCGTATTTTTCATTTGGTGGCGCACGCAAAGGTGGCAATAGTTTAGAAGTTGGGTACTTTTTATCGAAATGCTTCAGTATTTTATGTACGATGGCAGGCTCTATAATGCAGGCAATTATCGCCACATTGTGCTTTTGACATTTCTCACATTGAGCGATATCTATGTTGAATACTCGTTTTAGCCTTTGAGCCCACGTCATCCCTCTGGCATGGTATGGCTTAGCAGTTTGGCTATCTTCTTTATTCGTAAGTTTAGGACTATTTTTACCCCGCTGGGAAGCGGTGACTTGCGCACGAAGATTGCTGTTAGGCGCAAATACGCCAAAAAAACGGGTGAGGTTAAGTCTTGGTGGTGGAATAAGTGCGGCTAGTTTGCCAATAAAATCGATAGGCTCGAAGAAAACATGGGTAGTACCGTCTCGATAAGGTGTCTTCAATTCATAGCGCACTTTTCCATGGTCAGTCATGCTCAAACGTTGCTCGCTAATGGCAGGACGACTTATATATCGGCATAGCCTTTCTAACTTCCCTGGCTCATCGGCATTAGCGAAGACCCCTGCGTGTAACGAAAAACCTGAGGTATTGGCTAACTG
>NZ_JBGIYY010000050.1:0-1172 GCF_041380235.1 Glaciecola sp. SC05 | reverse complement strand
GATCACGGTAAAACGACGCTAACAGCAGCAATCACTTCAGTCCTAGCAAAGACATACGGCGGTTCTGCTCAAGCATTTGATCAAATCGATAATGCTCCTGAAGAGCGTGAGCGCGGTATTACTATTTCTACGTCACACGTAGAATACGATACACCTAAGCGTCACTACGCACACGTAGACTGTCCTGGACACGCCGATTATGTGAAAAACATGATCACTGGTGCTGCTCAAATGGACGGTGGGATTTTGGTTGTTGCGGCAACTGACGGCCCTATGCCACAAACACGTGAGCACATTTTGTTAGGTCGCCAAGTTGGTATTCCTTACATGATCGTATTCATGAACAAATGTGACATGGTAGACGACGAAGAATTACTAGAGCTAGTTGAAATGGAAGTTCGCGAACTTCTCACTGAATATGAATTTCCAGGTGATGACTTACCGGTAATTCAAGGCTCAGCTCTTAAAGCACTTGAAGGCGATCCAGCTTGGGAAGCGAAAATTATCGAGCTAGCAGAAGCACTGGATGATTACATTCCAGAGCCAGAGCGCGCGATCGACAAGCCGTTCATCTTACCAATCGAAGATGTATTCTCAATTTCAGGCCGTGGTACGGTAGTAACCGGTCGTGTTGAGCAAGGTATTGTAAAAGTGGGCGAAGAAGTAGAAATCGTTGGTATCAAAGATACGACTAAGACGACTTGTACTGGCGTTGAAATGTTCCGTAAGCTTCTAGACGAAGGCCGTGCTGGAGAGAACGTTGGTGTTCTACTACGTGGTACTAAGCGTGAAGACGTAGAGCGTGGTCAAGTATTGGCTAAGCCTGGTTCAATCAAACCCCACACTAAGTTTGAAGCTGAAGTATACGTACTGAGCAAAGACGAAGGTGGCCGTCATACTCCATTCTTCAAAGGATATCGCCCGCAGTTTTACTTCCGTACGACTGACGTAACAGGCGCTGTAGAGTTACCGGAAGGCGTAGAGATGGTAATGCCTGGTGACAACCTTAAGTTTGTTGTAGAGCTAATTGCTCCAATCGCGATGGACGAAGGTTTACGCTTCGCTATCCGTGAAGGTGGCCGCACAGTAGGTGCGGGTGTTGTAGCTAAAATCTTAGATTAATAGCACACCAAAAAATTAAGAAAGGTCGCTGTTTAGCGGCCTTTTTTATT